>JALOOU010000006.1 GCA_025454255.1 Desulfobacterales bacterium
CGTCTTCCCATGGTCGATGTGCCCAATCGTCCCCACATTCACGTGCGGCTTCGTTCGCTCAAACTTCTGCTTGGCCATCTCCTCTTCCCTCCGCAAAAAGGTAACATGTGATTAACATTGGAACACCCATCCACGCCGCAAGCGACGGTCGGTCACAAGTGGAGCCCACGACCGGAATCGAACCGGTGGACCTCTTCCTTACCAAGGAAGCGCTCTACCGACTGAGCTACGTGGGCCCAAGGCCTTTAAATGCACATCCGTTTTTCGGGCAGCTTCGATGCGTGTGGAGCGGGCGACGAGATTCGAACTCGCGACATCCAGCTTGGAAGGCTGGAGCTCTACCAGCTGAGCTACACCCGCATGGACACTAGGGTACCGCATGACGCCGAACCACACCGCGCATGCGCGGGTCCAATCTGACACGAAGACCGATGCAGGACGTCCTGTAGTGACTATCGATCTCGAACGGCGCCGCCGAAATCTCCTACAAAAGACCGCTTGTTGAGGCTGGTGGTGGGGGGAGGATTCGAACC
The DNA here is from genome assembly GCA_025454255.1 of Desulfobacterales bacterium. Taxonomy (GTDB): domain Bacteria; phylum Desulfobacterota; class Desulfobacteria; order Desulfobacterales; family SpSt-501; genus SpSt-501. The sequence continues at coordinate 534 of JALOOU010000006.1, forward strand.
TCCGAAGGCATCGCCGACAGATTTACAGTCTGTTCCCTTTGACCGCTCGGGAACCCCACCCTGACAACAATCGGTTCATCGGGTTTCAGGGGCCTCCCCGAAAAACCACGCCCCTCCCCGTCGATGCCTGGAGCCAGCGGAGGGACTCGAACCCCCGACCCACTGATTACAAATCAGTAGCTCTACCAGCTGAGCTACGCTGGCGTCAGAACACGCCCCCTGCAAGCCGGGGAATTCGCACCAAAGAGCTCCCCAAGGCTTACAAAAAAGAACCTTTTAGAAGTTTTAGGAATGTGTGTCAAGACAAATTTTCAGACAGTATAGATCCATCCGTTCAAAAAGCAATCTTTTTTTCGCGCTGGCGCCGGAACCGGGGCAACGGTGGACTGCCCGCCGGCGGCCCCCCGTTGATCCCGCGAGGGGATCATGATATCGTCTGTTAACAAAAAGACGGCTCAACGCCTTCGACCTTGCGGCAGGCGGATCCGGCGCGGGGGAACCCGGGTTGACATCCTCCGGGCTATTTGATCTATGGGGCCCCACGCCCCCCAGGGGCGATCGCTTCCCGGCGGGTCCGGCACCCGCATGCCGCCCCGCCGACGTAACCCTCAAGGAGCAAACGCATGCATCTTCGCCGCTTTTTGACTGCCGCGGGCGCCATGGCCGCACTGTTCGCGATGGGCTGCGCCCACGAGCCCCCCGATCGGTCGCCGAGCGCCTTCCCGGCCGCTGCGCCCGCTGCAGCACCGGCCCCCAAGCTGCCGGCGCAGGGCCCTCCCGGCACCCGCGCCGCAGAGGTCCCGCTCCCCAAAGCGCCGGCCGCCCTCCCGGCCCCCGCCGACCGCACGGCCGTCCCGCCGGGCAGCGGCGAGGAGTGCGCCGTCGAGGAGGAGGGCGAGTCGCAGGCCGAGGCGACCGGCGCGGAGGCGGCGTTGAACCAGGCCCTGGCCCTCTGTCAGCAGGCGCAGCAAAAATGGCAGGCGGGCGACCTGGACCAGGCCATCGGCCTGCTCGACGACGCCTATGCCCTCATCCTCGAGGTCGACCCGGGCAACGACGCCCTCTTGACGCAGGAGAAGGAGGACCTGCGCTTCACCATTTCCAAGCGCATCATGGAGATCTACTCCTCGCGGCGCGTCGCGGTCAACGGCCAGCGCAATGCCATTCCCCTCACGCTGAACGTCCACGTCCAGAACGAAATCGACGCCTTCACCGTCGGCCGTGAACGGGAGTTCTTCGCGGAGGCCTACCGCCGCTCCGGAAAATACCGCCCCAAGATCGAGGCCGCGTTCAAGGAGGCCGGCCTGCCGCCGGAGCTCTCCTGGCTGCCGCTGATCGAGAGCGGCTATAAGGTGACCGCCCTCTCGCCGGCACGGGCGCTGGGCCTGTGGCAGTTCATCCCCTCCACCGGCTACCGCTACAACCTCAACCGCGACGGCTACATCGACGAGCGCATGGACCCGGAAAAGGCCACGCAGGGAGCCATCGCCTATCTCAAGGACCTGCACGACATGTTCGGCGATTGGTCCACCGCCCTGGCGGCCTACAACTGCGGCGAGCACCGGGTCATGCGCACCATCCAGAGCCAGAACATAAACTACTTGGACGATTTCTGGGATCTTTACGAGCGCCTGCCGCGCGAGACCGCCCGCTACGTGCCGCGCTTTCTGGCAACCCTGCACATCGTGACCGCCCCCGAAAAATTCGGCCTGGACGCCGTCGCGCCGGAGCCGGAGCTGGCCTACGAGACGGTGACGGTGCCGCGGCAAGTGCCGCTTCAGAGCATCGCCCAGGCGACCGGCATCGAGGCCGGCCTGCTGCGCGAACTCAACGCCGAACTGCGGCAGGGCGTGCTGCCCGAGAACGGTTATGAGCTGCGGGTCCCCCCCGGCAGCGCCGAGCGCGTGACGGCCAAGATCGACGACATCGCGCCCTACCGCCCCAGACGCGTGACGACGATCCGCCACACCGTGCGCAAGCGCGAGACGATCGAGAGCGTGGCGCGGCGCTACGGCGCCGAGGTGCAGAGCCTTCTGGCCGCAAACAACCTGCGCCGGTCCCAGCCGCTTGCCGCCGGCCAAACGCTGCGGGTGCCTCTGGTCGATTGCCCCCCCGGCGAGCCGCCCGCGGCGGCCCCGGCGCTCGTCGGCAAACGCCAGCCCATCGAACACACGGTGCGCGCAGGCGACTCCCTCTGGAACCTGGCCCAGCGCTACCACACCACCACGCAGGAGATCCAGCGCCTGAACCAGTTGAAGGGAACCTCCATCACCGTCGGCCAGACCCTGAAAATCGCACCGGCCGCGCCGGCCGCACCCGCCAGGGCAGCGGCGGCGAAGCCCAAGCCCGTCACCTACGCCGTGCGCCGGGGCGACACGCTGCAGGGCATCGCCCGCAGCCACAACATGGCCCTGGAGCGGCTGCTGGCATTGAACAACCTCACCCCCCGCACCAAGATCATCCCGGGCCAAAAAATCCTCGTAGAATGAGCGCCGTCCGCAGGACCCAATGGCGCATCATCACCGGTGCGCCCTGCTCGGGCAAGACGGCGGTCATCGCGGAGCTCTCCCGCCGGGGGCACCCGGTGGTGGCCGAAACCGCCCGCGCCGTAATCGACCGGGAGCTGGCCCGGGGCCGGCGCCTGGAGGAGATCAAGGCGGACGCGGCCGCCTTCGAGGGGCAAATCTTCCGCACGAAGCTCGAACTGGAGAGCCGCCTGCCGGCGGAGGAGCCGCTTTTCCTCGACCGCGGGCTGCCCGACAGCATCGCCTACTACACGCTGGAGGGGCTGGACCCGCGGGAGCCCCTGCGCCACAGCCGCCGCATCGCGTACCGGCGCGTGTTCCTGTTCGAGCGCCTGGAGTTTCTGAAAGACCCGGTGCGCTCGGAAGACCCGCAGACGGCGGCGCGGATCGAACGGCTGATCGCGGAGGCCTACGGCCGCCTGGGGTACCCCATCGTGCGGGTGCCGGTGCTCTCGATCGCGGAGCGTGCGGAGTTCGTGCTGGCGCGGGCGTGAAACGGTCAGCCGGCCGGCGCGTTGACCCAGAGCGCCGCCACCTCCGCCGCCGTGAGGTGCCGCCAGCGGCCCTCCGGCAGGTCGCCCAGCCGGATGCCGGCAACGCGAATGCGCGCCAGGCCCACGACCTCGTTTCCCACCCGCGCGACCATGCGCCGGATCTGCCGGTTGCGGCCCTCCTTGAGAACGATGCGAAACCGGTTCGCGGCGATCCGGGCCACCTCCGCCGGCCGGGTGCGCGTGTTCAGAATCGGCAGCCCCCGAGCCATGCGCTGCAGCGCCCCGTCCGAAATGGGCCTCGCCACGGTGACCTCGTACTCCTTTTCATGGTCGAAGGAGGGGTGGGACAAGCGGTGGTGGAGCCTGCCGTCGTTGGTGAGCAGCAAAAGGCCGGTGGAGTCCTTGTCGAGCCGGCCCACCGGAAAGACCCGCTGGGGGACCTGCACCAGCTCGAGAACGATGCGCTTGCCGGGGTGGCGGCAGCTGGTCACGTAGCCCGGCGGCTTGTGCAGGGCGATGTAGACCGCCGCCTGGCGCGCATCGACGGGGAGGCCGTCCACCGCCACCCGGTCGCGTTCCGGGTCGACCTTCGCCCCAAGCTCGGCAACGCTCGCTCCGTTGACCTGCACGCGCCCCGCGCGGATCAGCGCCTCGCCGTGGCGCCGGGAGCACACCCCGGCGGCGGAGAGGTATTTTTGAAGCCGCACCAGTGCCATCTGCGGGGCCCGGGGCTAGCTGCGGTAGTCCGCGTTGATCTTGACGTAGTCGATTGAAAAATCGCAGGTGTAGACCGCATCCCGGCCCGGGCCCATGTGCAGGTCGATGGCGATCCCGAACGCGTCGGTCTTCAGCACGCGGGCGGCCTCGGCCTCCACCGCCTTGCCGCAGCCGACGCCGCCGGCCACCATCTGAACCGCACCGATGAACACATCGACCCGGCTGGGATCGAAGGCCACGCCGGCCCGGCCTGCCGCCGCGAGGATCCGGCCCCAGTTGGCATCCTCCCCGAAGAGCGCGGTTTTCACCAGGGGCGAGTTGGCCACCGTGTCGGCGATGCGGTGGGCGTCGGCGTCGCTGGCCGCGCCGCGCACCTCGATCTGCACGAGCTTGTTGGCTCCTTCGGCGTCCTTCACCACCCAGGTGGCCAAGGCGAGCATCGTCTGATCCAGGAGCGCCTGAAACTGCGCCCGATCCTCGGCGGTCCGGACCGCAGCCCCGGAGACGCCGCTGGCCATCAGCAGGATGGTGTCGTTGGTGCTGGTGTCGCCGTCGACGGTGATGCGGTTGAAGGAGCGGTTCGCGCCGGCCGCCAGCAGCGCATGCAGGCTGGCGGCGTCCACGCGGGCGTCGGTCATGATGAAGCAGAGCATGGTGGCCACATCCGGCCGGATCATGCCGGCCCCCTTGGCCACCCCGGTCACGGTGACCGGCCTGCCGTCGATTCGGGCCTGCCGCGAGACCGCCTTCGGCACCCGGTCGGTGGTCATGATCGCCTCGGCGAAGTCCGCGACCCCTTCCGGTCGCAGCGCCGCCGCGAGACCGGGCAGCGCCCGCTCGATGGGCTCGATCGGCAGCGGCTCGCCGATGACCCCGGTGGATGCCACCAGCACCTGCTCCTCGGCGCCCTGGATCGCCTGCGCCGCCGCCCGCGCCATGCGGCGGGCATCCCGGTCGCCGGCATCGCCCGTGCAGCAGTTGGCATTGCCGCTGTTGGCGATCACGGCCCGGCAGAGCCCTCCCCGCACGCGCTCGCGATCGAGCCGCACCGGCGCCGCCTGCACCCGGTTGCGGGTGAAGAGCCCGGCCACGCTGGCCGCAGGATCGCAAACGATCAGGCCGAGGTCCTTGCGGCCGTTCTTTTTGATGCCGGCGGCGACTCCGGCCGCCGTGAACCCGGGGCAGGCAACGATCTGCATCGCGGTCATTCCTTTCGTGGCACGTTGCGTTCCTGCGGCGACGGGAGGCGGCAGTGAGGCCCCCGCCGGCCGCAGCAACCGGAACCGTTTGAATTAAATGTTAATTTGACAGAATCCCGATCGCTTGTCAATCGGGGCGCGCGTGCGGCCGGCAACGCCTTCGTGTTTGACAGCCGACCTGGCTTGAGCTAATCAGGCTCTCCACTGGCCGAACGCCCTCGGCCCGAAAGGACCCTGGCCATGCCGACCATCGACTGGAGCTGCAAACGCTGCCGCGCCCGCTTGGAGCTGCGGCGCACCTGAACCCGCGTCCGCGTGCGCTGCAGGGCCTGCGGCGCCGAATACCCCGTGGCCGACTTCCGGCAGGAGATCGACGCAGCCGCCGAGGAGGAGCTGGCCGACGTCCGCTGCGACCGACTCTGATGGCACTCGTCCTCAACAGTCTGTTTCCCGTGTTTGCCCTGCTCGCCCTCGGCAGCCTCCTGCGGCGCCTCAACGCCACCACCGAGGCGTTCATCGCTGTCTCCGACCGGCTGGTTTACTACGTCTTCTTCCCGGCGATGCTCTTCTGGAAGCTCGGCGGATCGCCGCTGAAGCTCGCCGATGACCTGGGTCTCGCCTCGGCGGTGACCGCCGCCGTTCTGACGGTCTATGGGGCAAGCACCGCGTGCATCGTGCTGGGCAAAATCGATGCCTTCCAGGCCGGCGCGTTTTCCCAGAGCTGCTTTCGGATCAACACCTACGTCGGCATGGCGGTTTCCATCAGCGCGTTCGGAGAAGCAGGGGGGCGGTATTTTGCCGTCCTGATCGGGCTCACCATCCCGACCCTCAACCTGCTCTCCGTCGCCACGCTGATCTGGTTCGGTGCGCAGCGAACACCGGTGGCGAAGCGCATCGCTCAAACCGCCCGCGCGCTCCTGCTGAACCCGTTGATCTTAGGCTGCCTGGCGGGGATCGGCTACGGTCAGACGGCGGCCGGTTTTCCGACGTTCATCGACCATACGCTGCGGCTGGCCTCCTCCGTCACCCTGCCGCTGGCGCTGCTTTCCATCGGCGGGAGCCTCACGCTCAAGGGGTTCAGGAGCCACTGGCGCCTGTCGCTGCTCGCGTCTTTTTTCAAACTGGCGGTCCTGCCCGCGGCGGGCTTCTGCTGGTTGCGCGCCGCCGGCCTCAACGGGCTGCCCTTCAGCGTCGGCATGTTGTACCTTGCCCTGCCGACCTCGACGGCGCTCTACCTTCTCTCGGCCCAGCTCAACAGCGACACGCAGCTGGCGGCGACCGCCATCGCCCTCTCGACCCTCCTGGCGTTCGGGCCGATGGCGGCGGTGTTGCTGCTGTAAAACGGCGGGGCGGTGCGGCATGCTCAACTTCCGGCTCACCATCGAGTACGACGGCAGCGATTACAGCGGCTGGCAGCGGCAATCTTCAAAACCGACGGTCCAGGCTGAAATCGAAAAGGCCCTGGCCACCATGACCCGCTCGGCCGTCACCCTGCACGGGGCGGGCCGCACCGATGCCGGCGTGCACGCCCTGGGCCAGGTCGCCAGCTTCCGCTGCGACACGCGCCTGGCGCCCGATCAACTGCTCAAAGGCTTGAACAGCCTGCTGCCGCCGGACATCGCCATCCGCGAGTGCTGCCGTGCGCCGGAGGAGTTCCACGCCCGCTTCTCCGCCAAAAGCAAGCGCTACGGCTACCGGGTCCTGAACCGGGAGGTTCGCAGCGCCCTCGAACGCCGCACCAGCTGGTTCCTCCACACGCCCCTGGACCTGGCCGCGATGCAGCAGGCGGCCGACCGGCTCTGCGGACGCCGCGATTTCAAGGCCTTCGAAAGCGCCGGCAGCCCCAGGGCCCACACGGTCCGGGAGGTCACCGCGGCCGAGTGGGTCTGCGACCGACAGCAGCCCGGCCTGCTCTTTTTCCAGATCGCGGCGGACGGATTCCTGCGCTGCATGGTGCGCAACATCGTGGGGACCTTGGTTGCCGTCGGCCGCGGAGCGCTCGCCCCGGCGGGCATCGACGCGATCCTGGACTCCCGCGACCGGCGGCGGGCCGGCCCGACCGCCCCGGCCCGCGGGCTCTTCCTCCTGGAGGTGCGGTATTGAAATCGACGCGAGGGGATGGTATAGGTGGCCCCCGCCTCTGATGGCAGGCCCGGCCGCCGCCGATATCAACGCTAAGGAGCATGCCGCCATGACCGCCACGCAACGCGACACGACACCGGACGATCTGACCCGACGCTACCGCGAGCTCCAGTCGCGGCGCATCAACCTGGACATGACCCGCGGCAAACCCTGCCCCGAGCAGCTCGATCTCTTCTCCGCCCTGTTGGAGGGGGTCGACCGCAGGGCCTACCGGGCCGCGGACGGCACCGACTGCCGCAACTACGGGGGGCTGGACGGAATCCCAGAGGCCAAGGCGCTTTTTGCGCAGTACATGGGGGTGACGCCCGAGGAGCTGATCATCGGCGGCAGCTCCAGCCTCACCCTGATGCACGACGCCGTGACCTGGGCCATGGTGTTCGGGGCGGCCGCCGGATCCCCGCCCTGGGGCCGCCAGGGGCCCGTCAAGTTTCTCTGCCCCAGCCCGGGCTACGACCGCCACTTCTTCGTCTGCGAGCATCTGGGCATCGAGATGATCCCGGTCGCGATGGCGACCGATGGGCCGGACATGGACGCGGTGGAGAGGCTCGCCGCCGCAGACGCGGGCATCAAGGGCATCTGGTGCGTGCCCAAGTACAGCAACCCCACCGGGGCGGTCTATTCGGAGGAGGTGGTCCTGCGGCTGGCCGCCATGCCGACCCGGGCGGCGGATTTCCGGATCTTCTGGGACAACGCCTATGCCGTGCACCATCTGGGCGGGGGGCCCGCCCCGCTGGCGGACATCCTGGAAGCCTGCCGCCGGAGCGCTCACCCGGACCGGGTGCTGATGTTCGGCTCCACGTCGAAGATCTCCTTTGCCGGCAGCGGGATCGCCTTCATGGCCGCCAGCCGCGCGAACATGGCCTGGGCCCGGACCCACCTGGGATTTCAGACGATCGGGCCCGACAAGCTCAACCAGCTCCGGCATGTGGCCGCGTTCAAGACCATGGGGGGGATCCTGGCGCAGATGCAGAAACACGCCGCCATCCTGGCCCCGAAGTTCGATGCGGTGTTCGACGTGCTGGAGCGCGAGATCGGCGCACGGGGGGTGGCGCAGTGGACGCATCCGACCGGCGGCTATTTCATCAGCCTCGACACGCTGCCGGGCCGCGCCCGCCGGGTCGTGCAGCTGGCGGCGGAGGCCGGGGTCAAGCTCACCCCGGCCGGCTCGACCTTTCCCCTCCAAAGCGACCCGGCCGATGCGAATATCCGCATCGCCCCGTCGTTTCCCTCGGTCGCCGACATCCGCACCGCGGTGGAGGTGCTCTGCGTGTGCATCCGCCTGGCCGACCAGGAGCACAGGGGCCGAACGTGACGGGCTCGAAAACGGTCCCTGACGCGGACGGCTTCGTAAAAAGCCCTCGATCAAGGCGCGCAAATCCCGCCTCGCAAGCGGTGCGTACCGCAGGCCGCGGCGACCGCGAGATGAAGCGCAATGCAGATCGGGGGGGTACGACCTCGCCAAACGCAGACACCCCGCCCGGGGGCGGGGTGTCGCTGGCGGTTGGGGAAAAACCTATTTGCCCGCGGCGCGCTTGGATGCCTTCAGCGGGTTGACCTTCTGCTTGGTCTCCGGCGCGGCCGTCGGGGCCGACACGTGGGTGGCCAGGTTGCAGACGCCGGTGCGCCACTTGGTGGACGGCTCCGGGCACGCCGTGCAGTACCAGCCGGAGCCGTACTGCCCCTGGCGGCCGCAGCCGCTGCACTGCTCCACGATCTGATGGCAAAGCCCGCCTTTGTAGCCACATCCCTTGACCGTCATGAAAGGACACTCGACTCCCGGTTTGATGCTGGTGCATTGCATAGCGACAATCTCCCTCCGAAGCGCTGGTTCAATTAAAAAAACCGGTTGGCCCGGTTTTTTTTAAACACATAAATTTAAACAGCAATTGTACTCGCCAAAAACGAGCTTGTCAATCACTTTTTACGGGTGTAGAATACCCCCCCGCGTGCGTGCATCTCACCGGTGCCGCGAAACCGACCGCAGGTAGACAGACATGGACGAAGCCCAGCTGAACACGCAGATCACCGTCTTGGGAGAGCCCCGCATCCCCTCGCCCGTCCGCCGGCGGGACCGCGGGTCCAACCACGTCAGTTTCGTATCCGACGAGGACCGCGTCCTCGTCGATGTCACCGTAAGCCGCGCCTGCCGGCAGCTCCAGGATGGCACCATACCGGCCTCCTACGAGCCGGCCGGACCGCGCCAACGGATCTACTTCGACCCCAGCAAGCTCAAGTGCGCCCTGGTCACGTGCGGCGGGCTGTGCCCCGGGTTGAACGACATCATCCGCTCGATCGTGCTGGAGCTGCACTACGGCTACGGGGTGCGCAACATCTTCGGGGTGCGCTACGGCCTGCGCGGGTTCATCCCGCGCTATGGCTACGACATGCTGAATCTGACCCCCGCCGAGGTGGTCAACATCCACGAGCGCGGCGGCGTCCTGATCGGGTCCAGCCGCGGCCCGCAGGAGATCGACGAGATCGTGGACACCCTGGAGCGCATGAACATCGGCATCCTGTTCATGATCGGCGGCGACGGAACGTTGAAGGCCGCCACCCGCATCGTCGATACGGTCCTGCAGCGCGGGTTGCGGATCAGCATCGTCGGGGTCCCCAAGACGATCGACAACGACATCCACCTCGTGTCCCGCTCGTTCGGCTTCGACACCGCCGTGGAGGTCTCCACCCGCGCGATCCTCAGCGCCAGCAACGAGGCCGAGGGCTACCCCAACGGCATCGGCCTCATCAAGCTCATGGGCCGCCACTCCGGGTTCATCGCCGCCACCGCGACCCTGGCCCAGCAGGATGTGAACTTCGTGCTGATCCCGGAGGTGGATTTCGACCTGGAGGGGCCGGGCGGGCTGCTGCAGGCGCTGGAGAGGCGCCTGGCCGACCGCGGTCACGCCGTCATCGTCGCCGCCGAGGGCGCCGGCCAGAAGTTTTTCGAGGGGCAGGAGAAAGAGCTCGACCTCTCCGGCAACGTCAAGCTCAAGGACATCGGCATGTTTCTGAAGGAACAGATCATTGCGCACTTCAACCGGCGCGGCATCCAGATCTCGATCAAGTACGTCGACCCCAGCTACATGATCCGCAGCCTCCCGGCCAATGCCAACGACCGGGTGTTCTGCAACTTTTTAGGCCGCAACGCCGTGCACGCCGGCATGGCCGGAAAAACCGACCTGTTGATCGGCAACTGGAACAACCACTTCGTGCATGTCCCCATGAAGCTTCTGGCAGGCAGGCGCCGCCACGTGAACCCGGGGGGCATGCTCTGGCGCAGCGCGCTGGAGGCGACGGGGCAGCCCAGCCTCACGAACGATTGAAGCACGCACGGCGGCTTCGCTGGGCGGCTCGGGGTCAACGGGTCGCGCGAAGGCAGCGGCCGGTCTGCGGCGGCCGGGGCGGGATCAGTCGATCTCGACGAAGCGCTTGCCCCGCACCTGCAGGATGCGCAGCGTCTTCTCCACTTCGCCCGAGCCGTCGAAGCGCGTCAACCCGGTGACCCCCGCAAAGCCCTCCGGCCGCCGCAGGAATGCCGCGACATCGCCCCGCAGCCGCACCTCGGGCCGCCCGGCCGCCTCGAGAACCATCCACGCCGAATCGTAGACGATGGCCTCGATGATCCCCGGCTGCTCCTGGAAGGCCTCCTCGTAGGCGTGGATGAAGCGCACGGTGTGTGCCTCGCTGCTGCCGGCGAAAAACCCATCGGGCAGGATCGCCCCCTGAACGTAGGGTTCGGCCAGTCGGATCAGCGCCTCCGAGCTCCAGAGGTTGGTGCCCAGCAGCTGGACCCCCTTGATGTCGTGAAAGAACAGCTGCGGGACCAGCATTCCGGCCTTTTTCGGCTCGTCGGGGATGAAGAGGGCCTCGAATTCGAACTCCAGCTCGTAGTCTTTCGTCTCCGGCGCCCGTCTTCGCGGCTCCGGGGCCCGCGGCGCCGGCCGGTCCTCTTTGGGAATCCGGCGCGAGTGGTGCAGCAGCGGTTTGATGACGCCGGCAAAATCCACCGCCTCGGGGCTGTACCGCAGGGCCTCCAGTACCACCCCGCCGCGCGCCTGGAACTCCTCGCGAAACAGCGCCGCGAACGTGCGCCCGTAAGTGTCGTCGGGATAGAGGATGGCGGCCCGGCGGATGCCCAGACTGCCGACGGCAAACGCCGCCAGAGAGCGCACCTGCGCCTTGGGGGTGACAAAGTTGCGGAAGACATAGGGTCCGATGCCGACCAGCGCGTCGCGCTGGGTGATGGCGATCATCGGGATTGCCAGCCGCTGGGCCTCGCGCGCGGCCGCCTCCGCATGGACCAGGGGCCCGACCACCGCCGCCGCGTTTTCCCGGTCCAGCTCCCGCAGCCCCTGAAGGGTCGCGGCCTCCTCCGAGGCGGTGTCCTTGACGACCAGGCGCACGAACGGGGGCGCCCCGCGGGCATTGTATTGGCTCACGGCCAGCTCGAGACCGCGCATCGCTTTCTGGCCGATGCCCTGGTAGGCTCCGCTGAGCGGCAGCAGGGCCCCCAGGGTGACCTCGCTGCGGGCTGCGGGCTTCTCGATTTCGGCCAGCACCTCGGCCGCCCGCGCCGCATAGCTGTGGTAGGGATACCGCTCTTTGAAGGCGTTGAGCATGATCGCGGCATCCCCGCGGCGCCCTTCGCGCGCAAAGAGCATGCCGGCCTGAAACAAGAGGTAGTCCATGGGCAGGCTCTCGTCGCGGCGCGCGGCCAGGGCCCGCACCTCATCGGAATCCAGCCGCAGCAGCGCCGCCCGCAGCTTGGCGGCGACCGACTCTTGCTCGGCCGGCCCCGCCATGCGCATCGCACCGGTGTAGGCCGCGACCGCCTCCAGGGGGGCCTCCAGGGCCGTGTAGGAATCTCCGATCACCGACAGGGCGCGCAGACGCTGCCCGGGGGTGCTCATCATCGGCAAGGCGGCCGAGGCCCTGCCGACCACCTCGCGATGGTCCCCCTCGCGAAACAGCAGGGCCAGGATCTCCAGCATGGCCTCCGGGCGAAGCGCGCTCGCGGGGTGCTCCGAGACCAGCTGCGCGTAGGCCAGCCGGGCGCGCCCCGGATTGCCCTGCAGGCTGTGGATGCTGCCGATCTTCATCAAGGCCGCGGGGGCCAGGGGTTCATCGGGGTAGCGGGCCAGGTAGTCGTTGTAGAGCGCCAGCGCCTCTTCGTAGGCGTTCTGCCCGAAGCTCCGCTCGGCCTTTTGAAACAGCTCATCGGCCGCGGCCCGGTGCTTGGGCAAAGACGCAATCCCCGGACGCGGCCGGGGTCCGCAGGCCGAGGCAAGGAGCGCCACGGCAACAGCGATGAAAAGCAGACGCTTCAGGGCGGTCTTCATGCGAACCTCTTTACGGGCGGCCGCAGCCGACACCCCGACCCGGGTGTTTGGCGGAAAATTTCCGGCGCCGCTGCTGTCGTGTGTGCCGCCCGCGCGCAAACCGTGAACGGACGGATCCCCGCGCACGGTATGCCGTATTAGCGGATTGCAGCGTTTTTTTCAACCGCTGCTGCAATCGGTACGCCCCGCCGGCCGGCCGCCGGGCGCCCGTTGCCCCGCCCGCACACGGGCCTCGAACCCGCGCGCGCTAAAGTTTTCGCATGAATGGCGGATAGGATCAGAAGAGAAGTTCAATCCCCGCGTGAGGAGAAGGCGCATGAAAGCGTGCATCGGTGTTATTCTGCTGGCCGTCCTGGTGTGGCCGAATCCGGCGTTGGCGCAGTTTTACAAGTACCTCGACCAACGCGGAAACGTCCGCTTCACCGACGACATCAACCAGGTACCCGAATCCCAACGCGCGACGGCGAAGCGCTATGCCGAATCGCAAAGCGCCGACCCTGCGCCCGGCCCGCCCCCCCCCGCCCCCCGGAGCGGTGACGCCGAGGCTGCGGCGAAGGCGGACTCCCTCCCGCCGGCGGCCGCTGCCGCACAGGGGGAGAGCTCTCTGGACGAGGCCCGGGTGAGCCTGGACGCTCAGAAACGGGAGGTCGAGGCGGAATACGCGGCCTTGGTAAAGGAGAAGGAGCGCCTGGCGACGGAGAAGGAAAAGACCAAAACCCGCGCGGAGGTGACGGCCTACAACCAGGCGGTCGAAGCCTTCAACCAGCGCGCCGTGCACTACGAAAAAAAGAGCGAAGAGGTGCGCAAGCTCATCGAGGCCTACAACGCCCGGGTGGCCGAAGCCAACAGCAAGACGGCCTCCGCCCTCAAATAGCGCCCCTGCATGAACGGAATCTTTCGGCCCGTGCCGGCGTGCTCGCTCTTCGCAGTCCTCGGCGCAGATGGACTACGCCACCGGCTGCAAAACCACTGCGGCCGTTGCGTATGTGAAGAAAAAACCCAGCCCTCAGCCCACCGATTCTTGACCCGGCTGCCAGCCATGATCCGATAGGAGCCCCTCCGTCCCGGCCGCAGCCGGCCGGAGGCAGAACGGCGGGTTCCGGAAGAGCAGCCGAAGAAATCGCTTGCAACATCGCCTTATTGCGGGTAATATTATCCATTGCGATTATGGGGAGCGCGCTTCGATCGGGATGCCGCGCCGGCTCCCTACCCGACGTATGGCAATATCTTCTGAATACAGCCTGGTCCCCTACGAGCATTCCGGCGCTCCCGGATGGCTCCGGCGCGCGGCGCCGCCTGCGCCCGCGACGACGGATCTTTATGCGGGGTCCCGGCACCGGGGGGCTGAGATCCCCGCGGTTTCCGGCCCAAAGGGGCTCCAGTCCCTGCCGGCCTATGGCAGCGGACGAACGGCGTTGGGTTCGCCCGCTGCGGCCATCGGTTCACGGATCGACGTTTTTGCCTGATTGCCGCAGATAGGAGGTTTTTTATGGCCGCCCCCGCCTCCCGCGCTTCCAGAGGGTTCAAGAAGGCACTCGAGATCGGCCGCCCGCCGAACATCCGCACGCTCTTTCCCAACTCCAGGGCGCTTCTGGTCAGCGGCAAGGTGATCGACCGCGCCATGCTGGCCAAAGGCCGTGCCGTCGCACTGGCCGCCAACGGCCGCAGCATCTTCGTCATCCGGGGGGCGTTGCGCGCGGCGCAGCGCGCCAACGCCGCCGTCCTGATCGAAATTGCCAAATCCGAGGGGGGCGCCGGCGCCTACTGCGCCGTCAACTTCTGGAACATCGCCCGCATCGTCGACGCCTGCTGCAACGAAATGGGCATCACGGTCCCGGTGGCCGTTCATGCCGACCACTACGGCATCAAGGGCGCCAAGGACGTGGAGACGGCCAAAACCGAGATCCCCTCCATGTTCGAAGCCGGCATCACCTCCATCGCCATCGACGCCTCCCACCTGCCGGACGAACAGAACCTGCTGGCCAGCATCGAGCTCAACCCGCTCGTGCCCCGCTGGGCGGGATTGGAAACCGAAGTCGGTGAGATCAAAGGCAAAGAGGGGCTCTCCACCCCGCAGGAGGCGCTGTTTCTCATCCAGGGGCTGAACGCCCATGGGATCTACCCGGACTGGATCGCATTGAACAACGGCACCACCCATGGGATCGAAGCCAGCGACTCCGGCATCCAGGTCGGTTTGACCCGTCAGATCCACGATGCCATCGCCGCCTACAAGGTCTCCGGGGCCCAGCACGGCACTTCGGGCAACAGCACGCAGCGGTTGAAGCACATCGCCGGCCAGACGCGCACCACCAAGGCCAATGTCGCCACGGCGCTGCAGATGATCGCATGGGGCATCGAGGTCAACGACTACGGCAACGCCATCCTCGATGCGAACGGGCGCTTCATCAAGGTCCCCGGCGCGGGAGTCACCGAGCCGATGTGGGCCGAAATGGAAGCCTACGCCCAGGCGCACAACCTGAAAGCCGGCGACTACAAGAAACTCAACCTGCCCTTCGAGAACAAGCTGCTGGGCCAGCCCCGGGGGGTTCGGCAGCGCATGGCCAGGCGCGTCGAAGAGTTCGCCCACCGGATGATCGTCGACGTATTCAACGCCCGCGACACGGCCCCGCTCGCCATGGAGATCCTGCTGGCCGCCGGCTCCCACCATCTGCGCCCCAAGGCCAGGCGGATCGAAAAACCGGCCGAGTGGAGCCCCGAGAAAATACGGCAGAAGGCCGCCGCCCTGGCCACCGACAAGGGGCCCCAGGGCGATTTCGAAGACTGACGGCGCGCGTTCGAAGTCGACCCTGCCGGGGCGCCGCCGTTCCCCCCCCCGCCGCCGGCCGCTCTTTAGAAACCACTCCGCATACCGCCACGCCCCGGCGGCGGGGCGGCCCGCCGGGAGCCAGGCCCCCTGCCGCACGCGACCGTTGCTTGCCGAACACCCCATGCACCCCCGCCGCCCGACCGGGCAATTGCGGGCGCCAACGCATTTTTCGCTAAAGTCTCGGGAGCCGGCTGCCGATAGTGGGACCAGGAGGACCCCGAGATGCAAATCACCACCTACCAGATGCACAACGTTTTGGAGTGCTTTTGCAGGCGATTGAGCAAAAACCGTGAGCCTGAAAAAGCGCATGGGGGGCCCGCCCGCAGCGCGCCGGATCCGACGGCAGCGGCGCCGGAGATCAGCCGCCGCGCCGCCATGGACAAGATATCGGAACAGGTGTTGCACACCATCGCCCAGGCCGCGGATGAGGCCGGCGAGAGTCCCGGCGGCAAAACGCCCCCGCCGGTCGAGAGCAGCTTCACGTTCAACATCATCGATGCCATCAACCGCAAACAAACCGCCACTCTGGCCGCAGGGGATGCCGGCGCGTTGATCAAGCGCCTGGGCCAGATGGCGGAGAACCGGAGAGGACGCACCTCGGAGTCGTGGGGGTAGCGCTTCGGTGCCCCGGCCTCGCGCTGAAGCCAGGCGCCGGGCCGGGAAGCGTCGTGTGCGCAGCCCTGGCCCACGCCGCCGGCATCCAGCCGGCGGGGTGCGGGACCGCACGCCGCAACGCCTCGCAGGGCCGGCAGAACGCCGTCCCGGGAACGGAAAGGAGAATCACCATGTTCGAGGTCATCGGAGAGACCGCGGTGCAGCAGTTGCCCCGCGGAGGGGGTTTCTCAAGCGGCATAGAGACGGAGGGGGCCGTAAAAAAGGCCGAGCACATCCGGCAGGTGCGGCCGGTCGAGCACGCGACCGAGTCCGAGCGCCCCAAGCCGCAGGGCAAGGGCGAGGAGCACCTGCAGACCCGCAACCGGCTGGAAGACGGCAAGATCGTCGTCGAAAAGTACGACGAGGACGGCAAGCTGGTCAAGAAAACACCGCCCGGATACCTGCCTTTGGGCGGTGAATTTGCCTGACGCGGGCGGCTACCAGCTCTGCCGCACCGGGATGCCGCAACCGCTGAGGTAAGACTTCAGCTCGGCAATGGTGGTGGTCCCGAAGTGGACCATCGAGGCGACGAGGGCGGCGTCCGCGCGCCCCTCGGTGAACGCAGCGCGCAGGTGCTGCGGTTCGCCGGCGCCGCCGGAGGCGATCACCGGGATGGTGACGTTTGCTGAAATCAAGGCGGTGAGCGTCAACTCGTACCCCTGCCGGGTGCCGTCGGCATCGATGGAGTTGAGGCAGATTTCGCCGGCCCCCAGCGCCTGGGCCCTGAGCGCCCACTGCAGGGCGTCCATCCCCGTGGCGGTCCGACCGCCGTTGATCACCACCTCATACCCCGATGGGACCCCCGGCGTTGGGCCCACGCGTTTCACATCCATCCCCAGCACGATGCACTGGCTGCCGAACGCGTCGGCGCCGCGGGCGATGATCTCGGGGGCCCGCACGGCGGCCGAGTTGACGCTCACCTTTTCGGCGCCCGCCAGCAGCACCGCGCGCATCTGCTCAATGGTGCCGATCCCGCCGCCGACCGAAAAGGGGATGAAAATGGTCTCCGCCACCCGCCGGACCACATCCAGCATGATGGAGCGCCGCTCGTGCGAGGCCGTGATGTCGTAGAACACGATTTCGTCGGCGCCCTGCTCGTAGTAGCGGCGCGCCATCTCCACCGGGTCGCCGATGTCGACATTGCCCTCGAAGCGGACCCCCTTGGTGGTCTTTCCGTCGCGGACATCCAGGCAGGGGATGATGCGTTTGCTCAGCATGTCGTCTCCACCCACGGCCCGCGGCAGAAGTTGTGCAGCATCCGCAAGCCGGGCCGGCCGCTCTTCTCCAGGTGGAACTGGGTCGCCACCAGGTTGCGATACCCGATCACCGAGGCGAACTCCACTCCGTACTCGGTCACGGCCAGCACATCCGCCGCGCGCTCCGGCTGCGGGAAAAACCCGTGGACGAAGTAGAATTCATCCCTCGGCCCGATGCCCGCAAAGAGCGGATGCTGCCGGCGGGGGTGAATCCGGTTCCAGCCCATGTGGGGGATCTTGAGCGGCCGACCGTCCGCTCCGGTCATGGAGGCTGAAAAGGCGCGGGCCCGACCCGCCACCAGCCCCAGGCAGGCGGTGTCGTTCTCCTCGCTGTGGCCCAGGATGACCTGGCAGCCCAGACAGATTCCCAGCACGGGTTTGCCGGCCGCGGCCTGATCCACCAAGACGCGGTCCAACCCCATGCGGCGCAGGCTCTCCATGGCGGCGCCGGCCGCCCCCACCCCGGGAAAAATAATGCGCTCCGCCCGGCGGATCCGGTCCGCGTCATGGGTGACCGCGCACTCCACGCCCAGATGCGCAACCGCCCGGGCCACGCTGGTGAGGTTGCCGGCATTGTAGTCGATGATCGCGATCATGATTTGACGGTCTCCCAGATCCGGTCCTTTTCCGACTGGGAAACCGCGGAGAGCTCCCGGCCGGTGGCCGCGACGGCCTGCTCCATGCGGCGGAAGCGCTCCTCGAACTTGCGGACCGCGCCGGAGAGCGCCGTCTCGGGGTGATGGCCCGCCAGCCGGGCCACGTTGACCAGGCTGAAGAGCGCATCGCCGATCTCCTCGGCCACCTGCTGCGGCGCGCCCGCCCGCAGCGCCGCGCGCAGCTCCGCCAGCTCCTCCTCCAGCTTCGCCAGCGCCCCGGCCGCATCGTCCCAGTCGAACCGCGCGCGCGCGGCCTTCTCGGACACCGCCAGCGCCCGCAGCAGCGCCGGCGCAGCGCGCGGCACCCCCGCCAGCACCGACTGCCCGGGGGCATGGTTCTTCTCCGCCTGTTTGATCCGCCTCCAGTTGGCCACGACCTCCCCGCTGTCGGCGACGCGGGTCGCGCCGAACACATGCGGGTGGCGCCGAATCATCTTTTCGCAGATGGCGCGGCAGACGTCAGCCAGCGTGAAGGCCGCCAGCTCCTCGTGCATCCGGGCAAGGAAGAGCACGTGGAACAGCACGTCCCCGAGCTCCTCGCAGCTGTTTTCGACATCCTCCGTCTCGACGGCCTCGGCCAGCTCGTAGGCCTCCTCGAGCATGAAGCGAACCATGGTGCGGGGGCTCTGCTCCCGGTCCCAGGGGCAGCCGGCCGGCCCCCGCAGGGTGGCGATGATGCGCATCAGCTCGGCCAGCGCCGCGGGCGCAGGGTCTATTTCGGAAGCTGCCACGCTTTTTTCAACTCCCCCAGTTTCGAGGCGAACTCGCGCTTGACGTCGCTTGAGACGAGCGCGGCGATTTTTTCCGACACCAGGGCCACGTAGGGGGCGCACACGGAGTCTTTGATGAGGGGGGCCCCTTTGGGCAGAAAGGCCGTGAGCACCATGAACAGGACCGAGACGATCAAGACACCCTTGACCAGGCCGAACCCGGCTCCGCCCAGCCGGTCGAGCCAGCCCAGGAAGACCAGGTTCAAGAGATATTTGAGGACGATGGCGATCACGTTGACCACGATCACCACGCCGCAGAAGAGGGCCAGGAAGGCGAGGATGTTGCGGTAGGCCGGATTGGAGACCAGCCCCGTCAGCCAGCCGGCGACGGTGCCGTAGTAGAGGTAGGCCGCAACGACACCGCCGGCCACGCCGATGATCGAGGAGACCTCCTTGACCAGGCCCCGGAAAATCCCCCAGATCAGCCCGTAGCTCACAATCACGACGATGAGGATGTCGAATGCGTTCATGCGCACCGCCTGTGTGCCGCCCGAAAACCGGCGGTTGAGGTGGAACCGCCCCGCGGTTCATCCGCAAACGGTTGATTCCGGCTCCGGCCGAGGCCCGATCGATTGCCGCAACCGGAGCGGGAGCCGCCCCTGTTGCGGACTGCGAAGCGCGAGAAGGCCGGCAGGGGCCGAAAGACGCCGCTTAAAGATGCAGACGAACTAACAGCGGCCGCCCCGTGAAGTCAAGCCAAAACTCGCCCGTCGTTTGCATTCGCCGCCGCAGGTATGCTAAACAAATGGGTTAATATGCCGAGCGAGACGCACTCCATCACCCTACCGTTCGCGGACAACGACACCGCCCGCCACCTGTTCGGCGAGCACAACGCCCACCTGCAGCGGCTGGCGGAGATTCTGGACGTCCGCGTCAACACCCGCGGCACGACCGTCTTCGTCGAGGGCGAACGCTATGCGGCCGAACTGGCCCAGAATCTTCTGAACCAGCTCTACGGCCTGCTGAAAGAGGGCTACCCGATCCACCCCAACGACATCGAGTACGCCGCGCGCATGCTCAGCCGGGATCATCGCACCCCGCTCAGGGACATTTTTCTCGACACGGTCTATGTTACGGCCAAAAAAAGCGTTGTCACCCCCAAAAGCCCGGCGCAAAAGGAGTACATCGAGGCTATCCGCCGCCACGACATCGTCTTCGGCATCGGGCCAGCCGGCACCGGCAAAACCTACCTCGCCATGGCCATGGCCGTGGCCGCGTTCAGCAAGGGGCAGGTGGGCCGGATCATCCTGACCCGGCCGGCGGTGGAGGCCGGCGAGACCCTGGGGTTTCTGCCCGGCGACCTGGCGGAAAAAGTGGACCCCTACCTGCGCCCCCTGTATGATGCCCTGCACGACATGATGCGCTTCGAGAAGGTCTCCGGCCTGATGGAAAAGGGCGTCATCGAGGTCGCCCCCATCGCCTTCATGCGCGGCCGCACCTTAAACGATTCGTTCATCATTCTGGACGAGGCGCAGAACACGACCTCCGAGCAGATGAAGATGTTCCTGACGCGGATCGGGTTCAACTCCAAGGCGGTGATCACCGGCGACATCACGCAGATCGACCTGCCGCCGGAGCGCATGTCCGGGCTGATCGAAACCAAAAACATCCTGCAGGGGATCGCGGGCATCCGCTTCGTCTATTTTTCAAAACAGGACGTGGTGCGGCACAAGCTGGTGCAGGAGATCATCCGGGCCTACGAGGAGCTCGACGAGCGCAAGCGCGGCCCGCGGGGAGGAACGCCGCATGAACCCGGCCAGACCTAAATCGGGGCTTCGCGCCTCCGGACACCTTCTGCCCGGCTTTCGGCTGGCTCTGCTGATAGCCGTGATCCTGCTCTTTGCGCTCATCCTGCACCCCAACCTGCTGGTCTCCAAGCTCGCCTACACCTCAGGGGACGTCGCCGAAAAGGACATCAAAGCCCCCAAGGATCTGCTGGTGGAGGACCAGACGGCCACCGACATCAAACGCCAGCAGGCCCTCCAGGAGGTGCTCACCGTCTACGATTTCGACCTGGACCTTTCCGGCCGCCTGACCCAGCTGGTGGAGCAGGCCTTCGCCGACATGCGTGCCCTGCGCCAGGCCGCGCACGAGAGCCGCGGCCATTGGCTGGAGGCCGAGGCCGGCCAGCCCGCGGATGGCCGACGGCAGCCACCCGCTTACTCCGCCGAGGATCTGCGCAAACTCTTCGAAGACAAGCTCGGCGTGCGCATCGGCAAGGGCCCCTATGCGGCGCTGGAGGCCGAAGGGTTTCCCAGACGCATCGCGGAGGCCGTCGCGGAGATTTTACAGAAGCTCCTGGAAACCGGCGTCGTCGCCAGCAAGGAGGCCATGCTCAAGGACCTCGAAAAGGGCATCGTGCTGCGGGATGTCCGCACGAAGGCGGAGCGCGTCGTCCGCGACGCCCGGCAGTTCTACAGCGTCGACCAGGCCCGCGGCATGGTGCGCACCGTCGGCCAGCCGTGGCTGCGCGACCAGGACTATGCCGCCGGCAACCTGGTGGTGGATCTGGCCCAGCGGCTGATTCAGCCCAACATCACGCTCAACCGCAACGAGACCGAGGAGCGCAAGGCGAAGGCCGCGGCGGAGGTCAAACCCGTCCTCTACCGCATCAAGGCCGGAGAGATGCTGCTGCGGGAGGGGGAGCGGGTCACCGAGCTGCACCTGCTCAAGCTCAAGGCGCTGGAGAGCGAGGCCAAGCCCAAGCAGTTCATCTTGGCCTTGATCGGCGCCTCGGCGGTGATGCTCGCCGTGATCGCCGTGGTCTATCGCCTGTTTCTGGGCGGCCGCGTCGACCGGTCCCGAACCCCGGCCCGGGACCTCCTGCTCATGGCGGCGCTCTTCATCCTTTTCCTGGTGATGGCCCAGGGCCTGGGCAACCTGCTGGAGCTGACGGCCCGCAATTCGCCCTATCCCATCCCCAGCTGGGCCGTGGCGTTCGCCGTGCCGATGGCCGCCGCCCCGATGATCGTCTGCGTCTTTTTGGGGCTCGCGGCCGCGGTGCCCTTCGCCCTGGTGACGGCCTTCGGGGCCGCCCTCATGAGCGCTCAAAGCCTGGTTATGTGCATGAACTATCTGGTCGTCGGCGGCATGGGGGCCTACTGGATCCGCAGCTGCCGGGAGCGCAAAGTGTTCGTCGCCGCCGGTTTCAAAACCGGCCTCGTGAGCGTCCTGCTGGCTGCGGGGGTCGGGCTGACGACCGGCGAGCTCTCGTGGGCGGGCATGCTCTGGGGGGCCGGCCTCGCCTTCCTGGGCGGCTTCGGTGCGGGAATCATGGCGGCCGGCATCGTGCCGCTGTTGGAATCGTTTTTCGACTACACCACGGACATCACGCTGCTGGAGCTCGCCAACCTGGACCGCCCCATCCTGCGCCGGCTGATGATCGAGGCGCCGGGCACCTACCACCACTCGGTGATCGTGGGCTCCATGGCGGAGGCGGCGGCGGCCGGCATCGACGCCAACCCCCTGCTGGCCAAGGTGACCGGCTATTATCACGACATCGGCAAAATCCGAAAACCGCTCTACTTCATCGAAAATCAACGCAGCGGCAAAAACCGGCACGACCGGCTGGCCCCCTCGATGTCGAGCCTCATCCTGATCGCCCATGTCCGCGACGGGGTGGAGATCGCCCGCGAAAACCGGCTGAGCCCGGTGATCGTCGACGGGATTCGCCAGCACCACGGGACGAGCCTGATCCGCTATTTTTATGAAAAGGCCCGCCAGGCCAAGGGGGAGTCCCAGGTGAAGGAGGAAGATTTCCGCTATCCCGGCCCCAAGCCCCGCTCGCGCGAGGCCGCCCTGGTCATGCTGGCGGATGTGGTGGAGGCCGCCTCGCGGACTCTGGAGAACCCCACCCCGGCCCGGATCAAGGGACACGTCCAGGCGCTGATCAACCGCCTGCTCGAGGACGGCCAGCTCGACGAGTGCGACCTCACGCTCAAGGACATCCATAAGATCGCCGTCAGCTTCAACACGATCCTCAACGGCATCCATCACAACCGCATCGAATACCTCGAGCAGCGGCTGCCCAACGGGCAAAAGGACAAGGCCAGACCCCGCCATGAACATCCACATCGCCAACCGCCAGCGGCGGCATCGGATCCGTCTGCGAACGTTCCGGACGGCGGCCCGGACCCTGCTGACCGCGCTCGGGCGTCCTGACGCCGAGCTCTCCATCCTGTTCGTCGGCGACCGCCGGATCGCCGCGCTGAACGCGTCGTTCCTGGGCCGCCAAGGCCCGACCAACGTGATCGCGTTCCCGATGCGCGACGGCCCGTTCGGCGATCTCTCCCCCCACCTGCTGGGCGATGTGGTGATCTCGGTCGACACGGCCTGCCGCGAGGCGGAGCGGGCGGGCATCGAGATCGATGCGCGGCTGACCCAGCTCCTGGTCCACGGTGTGCTCCACCTCTGCGGCTACGACCACGAGCGCGACCGCCGCGCGGCCCGGCGCATGGCGGCCAAAAGCCGGCAGCTGCTGAAAGCGATTGAAAGGGGCCCGACATGATCCTGGTCACCTCCGCCGAGATGCAGACCCTGGACCGTTTGACCATCGAAGTCTTCGGCCTGCCGGGCCGCGTGCTCATGGAGAATGCCGGCCGCGAGGCCGCGCGGGTGCTGCTGGCGAACTTTGCGGAGGCTGCCCGCGGGGGGGTGGGCATCGCGGCCGGCTGCGGCAACAACGGCGGCGACGGGTTCGTCGTGGCGCGCTGCCTGGCCCAGCAGGGTTATCCGGTGCAGGTGTTCCTCCTGGGGGCCGCCGAACGCCTGCAGGGCGATGCCGCCGCCAACCTGGCGCTGCTGAGGCCGCTGGGGGTACCGGTGGCCGAGATCCGCGAGGCCGCGACGCTGCAGGCGCTCCAGCAAGAGACGGACCGCCCGGCGCTCTGGGTGGACGCCCTGCTCGGCACCGGGTTGAACGCCGACGTGCGCGGAGTCTACCGCGACCTCATCGAGCGCATCAACCGCTCCGGCCGGCCGGTTCTCTCCGTCGACATCCCCTCGGGGGTGAGCGCCGACACCGGCCGGGTCTGCGGCGCCGCCGTCCGGGCGACCGTCACGGTCGCCTTCGGCTTTGCGAAAATCGGCCATGCCCTCTTGCCAGGGGCCGAACTGGCCGGACGGCTGGAGGTCGTCGACATCGGCATCCCTGCGCACCTTCTGCCCCAGGCCGCCCCGCGCCACCAGCTGCTGACCGACGCGCTGGCCCGCGCGGCGCTTACGCGGCGCCCGGCCGATGCGCACAAAGGCCTCACCGGGCACCTGCTGCTGCTGGCGGGCGCGCCGGGCAAAACCGGGGCGGCGGCGCTGGCGGCCGAGTCCGCCCTGCGGGTCGGCGCCGGCTTGGTGACCCTGGGAGTCGGGGCCAGCCTGAACCCGGTCATGGAGACCGCAACGCTCGAGGCCATGACCGCGCCCCTGGCCGAAGCCGCACCCGGCATCCTGGGCCCCGCTGCGCTCGAGGAGACCCTCGCCCTCGCCCGGGGCAAGAGTTGCCTCGCCATCGGCCCCGGTCTCGGGCCGGCGGACGCCACCGGCGAGCTGGTCCGCGCAGCCGTGCGCAAAAGCCCCTGCCCGCTCGTGATCGATGCGGACGGTTTGAACCACCTGGCAGGCCGCCTGGAGTGCCTGGAGAACCTCTCGGTGCCGGCCGTGATCACCCCGCACCCCGGCGAGATGGCGCGCCTGCTGGGCGTGACGACGGAGGCCGTGCAGCAGGACCGCATCGGCTGCGCCCGCAACCTGGCAGCCTCCCTCAAAATCCACGTGGTCCTCAAAGGCGCCCGCACCGTCATCGCGCAGCCGGACGCAGCGGTGTTCGTCAACCCCACTGGCAACCCCGGGATGGCGTCCGGCGGCATGGGCGATGTCCTGACCGGCGCCGTGGCCGGCCTCATCAGCCAGGGGGTGGCACCCGGTCGCGCCGCCTGCACCGCGGTCTATCTGCACGGAGCGGCCGCCGATTGGCTGGCGCAGAATGTCGGCCCCCGGGGATTTCTGGCGGCGGAGGTCATGCGCCGCCTGCCCGCCGAAATCGCCCGGCTCCAGGGGGAGGGGCGCTAGGTGGTCGCCCGAGAAGCGCCCCTGGGCCGCCTGCGCCTGGCGACCGGCTCCGCGGCTGAGACCCGCGCGGTGGGCGCACGCTGCGGCAGGCTCCTCGCGGCGCCGGCGGCGCTCTTTCTCAGCGGGGACCTGGGCAGCGGCAAGACGGTGTTCGTTCAAGGGTTGGCGCGCGGCCTCGGCGTGCCCGAGACCTGGGTCGTCGCCAGCCCCACCTTCACCCTCGTCAACGAGTACCCGGGCCGCCTGCGCCTGTTTCACATCGACCTCTACCGGCTGGTCGACGGCGGTGCGGCCGTCGCAGAGCTGGGTTTGGACGAGATCCTCGATGGCCCCGGCGTGGTCGCCGTGGAGTGGGCCGAGAAGCTTCCCCCCGGGGAGGCCCGCGGGCGGCTGGAGATCCGGTTTGCGCTCGGCGCCGGCGAGAACGAGCGCACCTTGGACCTGACGGCGTATGGACAAGCCGCACTGAGTCTGTTAAAGGCCTTGGATCCGCAAACGGCAGAAAAGGGAAGCTGCCCGGAGCGCTGATCCATCGATGGCATCCTGCCCAAACGGCGAAACCGCGGAGGCGCTGCATGGGGGTGATCGTTCAAAAATTCGGCGGGACGTCGGTGGCCGACATCGACCGGATCCGCAACGTGGCCCGGCGCGTGGCCGGAACCTACACCCGCGGCGACGAGGTCGTCGTCATCGTTTCGGCCATGTCCGGGGTGACCGACGGGCTGATCGGGCTGGCGCACAAGGTCAACGAAAACCCGGACAAGCGCGAGCTGGACGCATTGCTCGCCACCGGGGAGCAGACCACGGCCTCCCTGCTCGCCATGACGCTTAAATCCATGAACTTCCCGGCCCAGTCGCTCATGGGGTTTCAGGTGGAGGTGCGCACCGACCACTGCTTCGGCAACGCCCGGATCCAGGACATTCGCGTCGACCGGGTCCGCCGCCTGCTCCAGGAGCGCACCATCGTCGTGGTGGCCGGCTTCCAGGGCTGCGACGACCAGGGCAACATCACCACCCTGGGCCGGGGCGGCTCGGACACCTCGGCCGTCGCCATCGCCGCCGCGCTCAAGGCCGACGCCTGCGAAATCTACACGGATGTCACCGGCGTGTTCACGGCCGACCCCAACCTGGTGCCCAAGGCGCGCAAAATCGACCGGATCTGCTTCGAGGAGATGCTGGAAATGGCGAGCATCGGGGCCAAGGTGCTTCAGATCCGCTCGGTGGAGTTCGCCATGAAGTACAACGTGCCCGTGCACGTGCGATCGTCTTTTTCGGATGAGGAGGGGACCATGGTCGTTCAGGAGGACAACGGGATGGAGCGAGTGGCGGTCTCGGCGGTGACCATGAACAAAAACGACGCCCGTATCACCCTGCGCAAAGTCCCGGACACGCCCGGCATCGCCGCCCGGATCTTCACACCGGTGGCCGAAGCCGGCATCTGCGTCGACATGATCATCCAGAACACCCGCGCCAGCGGCAAGACCGACCTGACCTTCACCGTGCCGAAGGCCGACTACCGGACGGCGCTCGCCATCGGGAAAAAGGTGGCCGGCGAGATCGGGGCAGAGGATGTTTTCGGCGACGACACGATCGCCAAGGTCTCGGTCACGGGGGTGGGCATGCGCAGCCACCCGGGCGTCGCGGCGCGCATGTTCGCCTGCCTGGCGCGCGAGGGCATCAACATCATGATGATCAGCACCTCCGAGATCCGGATCTCCTGCCTGATCGAGCAGAAATACGCCGAGCTGGCGGTCCAGGCGCTGCACACCGAGTTCGGACTCGACGCCCAGCCCTGAGGGCCTCACCCATGCGGCGATTCAGCCCCGGCCAGCTGCTCTTCGCGGCGGCCCTCGCGGCCCTCCTGCTCGGGGTGGCACTGACGCGCAGCCTCTATCCGTTCTGACGCACCGATCCGGTTTAGTAGCAGTGGTATTTGGCGCCGACCGCAAAACGGCGGCTGCGCGGCTGGCACCATTTGACATCCGCCACCACGTTGGAGCGCAGGTACTCCGGCGCCGCCTCCCCCGCCCCGGCCGCTGCCCCTTCCAGCCGGATCAGCAGCGTTGCGCCGGCGGCCACCGGGTGCGTCGTTTCAAAATTGCAGCCGGCCGGGCTGCAGTTGAGCATCCGCGCCGCCACCGAGCCGCTCTTGTTGAAATAGGCCCAGGCAACGATGAAATCGCAGGCCTGGCGCAGCTCCCGGCGCCGCTCGTGGGGGTAGTTCACGCCGGACCGGGAGACATAGCGGATCCCCGCAAGCACCGTCTCGATGGCGTGGATCAGCTCCTGGCTGCCGACATCTTTGAAGCAGTACCCGTCGGCGCCCGCCTCCAGCGCCGCCCGAATGGTGTGGTCCGATTCGAGAATGGTCAGGACCAGTATTTTCGCCGCCACGCTGCCGGAGAGCTCGGGCAGCACCGCATACCCGCTGCCCCCCGGGAGCCTGAGATCCAGCAGCACCAAATCGGCGGGGACCTCCTTGGCGACCCGCAGCGCCTCCGCCCCGCTGCTCGCCTCCGCCACCACCTCCAGGTGCGCCTGCGCGTTGATCAGCTCCTTCAGCGCGGCGCGATAAAGATCGTTGTCCTCGACGATGATGAGTCTCTTTTTCGATTCCATCGGCTCCCCGCTAAGTGCGTGGCGGCCCCACGCGACGCCTGCCGGTTCAAGGCGAAACGGACGGCGCATCGGACAACGGAAAGGTGAAACGAACGCTCGTGCCCGTCCCGGGCAGCGAGTTCACGCAGAACGACCCCCCGATGATTTCGACCCGCTCGCGCATGCTCTTCAGGCCGAAGCCGCTCATGCGGTCTGCGCGGCGGCTGACCTCGCTGAAATCGAAACCGCGGCCGTTGTCCTCCACCTCCACCACCAGCTCACGGCCGAATTTTTTGAGCCGAACGAAAATCGCATCGGCGCCGCTGTGCATGGCGGCATTGTTCAGCGCCTCCTGGATGACGCGGTAGACCACGATTTTGAGCACCTCCGGCACGTCCGGCTCCGCGACGTCGATCTGCCGGATGATTCGAATGTGGCCGTGGCGCTGTCCGAATTGGCGGATGTGCCAGTCGACGGTCGGCAGCAGCCCCCGGTCATCGATGATCTCCGGCCGCAGGTTCGCGGACATCCGCTTGCACTCTTTGATGGTGTCCGCCAGATGCGAAATGGCCTTCTTCAGGCTGGCGCCCGCGGCCTCCGGGTTCTCGGCCATTTTCGCAGCGGCCGACTCCAGGGAGAACTTGATCGCCGCTAGATTTCCCCCGATGCTGTCGTGCAGCTCGCGGGAGACCGCCTTGCGGTCGGCCTCCAGGGCTTCGATGCTCTTGCGCGAGAACTCCTTCAGCCGGTGTTGCGACTCGCGCAGCTCCAGCTCCAGCTTTTTCAGGGTGGAGATGTCCTTGGTGATCGTGGCCACGAATTCGATCCGGCCGCTCTCGTCCGTCAGGGGAAAGGCCGTCAGCAGCGTGGGGAAAACCCGGCCGTACTTGTCGACCCGGTACCCCTCCCAGTTGCGCACCTCGCGGCCCTCCAGGCATTGCTGGCGCAGCTGCCAGGCCAGTTGATAGCGCTCCGGCAGCATCAGCAGTTTGATCGACCGGCCGATCAGCTCTTCCCGGCTCCAGCCGTAGGATTTCTCCGCCTCCCGGTTCATCTCGATGATGGTCCCGGACAGGTCCTCGATGAGAATCGCATCGGCGGCGTCCCGAAACACCCGCGAGAGCTGGTGCAGCTTGGCGTGGAAGCTCTCGCGCGCGCAAATCTCATCCTCCAGCCTCCTCACCGCCGCCTCGAGCGCGACCGTGCGCTCCTGCGCCGGCGGCTCCTGGCCGGCCGCGGGCCCGTGGCGAGCCCCCCCGGGTGTGATGCGCTCGGCCGCGGACATGTTTCCCGCTCAGCGGACCACCAGCACCGGCAACCGCGAATGGGTCAACACCTTCTGGGTCTCGCTGCCGAGCAGCAGGCTGGCGACGCCCTTGCGGCCATGGGAGGCCATCAGGATCAGGTCGCAGCCGTGCGCCTCCGCCGCCGCGACGATCGACGCATGGGGCTGATCGCCGGTCTCGCAGAGGGTCTCGCACGGAACCCCGGCGTCGGCCGCCGCCTTTGCGACAAATGCCAGGTTCCGCTCGGCCTCCTGTTTGTGATGACGGGCCGACTCCTCTTTGAGCTGCTCGGTGATCTCGGTCATGTAGAGAAAATATTTCTGCGTCGGGACCACGCATACGCCGGTGACCTTCGCCCCTATGCTCTTGGCGAACCGCACCCCTTTGCGAATGGCCACCTGCGAAAGATCCGAACCGTCCGTCGGCAACAAAATATGCTTGAACATCTCCGCCTCCTTGCTGTTAGCGTGAACGTTTCGCCCGCCGGGCCGGCCCCCTCAGTCGACCCGCTCCCAGTTGGCCTCGAAAGTGTTGTCGTGCAGCGAGTAAGCGTAGCCCAGCATCTTGCCGAAACCGGGGGGCTGGTTTTCCTTGACCCGCCAGTAGCACAGGTAGATGGCCGGAATCGCGCGGTACTCCCCCGTCGGCGGATCCTCGCTGGTGTTGAGCCAGATCTCCCGTTTTTCGATGACCCGCCACAGAGTACCGTATTTCCTGCTGCGCACCGTGTCGCCGACTCTCGGCAGCTGCTTTTCGCGGATGACCTCGTTGTGGGTCTCGATCATGGCAGCCTCCTTTCTCCCGAATTTTGCCATGCTTTCTTTTCCAACAATTCAGATTGCTTGTCCATAAGGGGATCACCTTATTTGTGAAGGACGAATGCTTGGCACCATGGTTTTTTCCCGATGCCCCCCGCTTGTCGGGCGCCAGCACCATCCAAATTCTGCAAACCCTTGCATCCATGGCCCGACAACCTAAGATGCCGCAACGAGGTCCACTTCCAGCGCCACCCATCGGCCAAGAGAAGCGTCCGGGCATGAAAGGCTCCGGCCGCCGCCGACGGGTCTGACCCGCCCAGGTTAGCTGTGGGGGTGGCTGTCGGACGGGTTCTATCTCTCCGCCAACCTCTTCGGCCTGAGCCTCTCCGCCATTCCGGCGATCATGGCGGCCGCCCCGAAGCCGCACCAGCGGCCGGTCGAGAAGGTCTACAGGGTGGCGGGGTTGCGCGCGGCAGCGGCCCGCACGGAGACCTCATACCCGATCACGAGTGCGGCCAGCAGGTCGCGGCCGCCGGAGTTCAGGGATTGGCCCACGGCCAGCGCCGCGGGAATGAGGGCGGCCCCCGGGTGCCCGCCGGCGGCGCGGTGTCCGTCGTCCAGGTCCAGGGCGCTGCCGGCGGCCGCATTGCAGAAAGCGGCGCCTGCCGGCGAGAGGCGCTCCCGGGTCAACCAGACGTCGGACGGTCCGCCGGGGAAAAAACGGCGCGCGAACCCCCGCGCCGCCTGCGCGGACGCCTGGTGGAAACCCGCCATGGCCGCGCCCAGCAGGTCCAGCAGGCACCCGGCTCCGCGGTCCAGCGCCGCCTCCGGGAGGTCCTTCGCCCGCAGGGCGCATACCCTCCGCGCAACCTGTTCCACCGTGGTGGTTTCCATGCATGCTCCTTCAAACGGATGGCAGATCAGGTCGGCTGCGGTCCGCCCGTGTGGCTGTCGGACGGGTGCCGGGCCGAATCTTGCGTCAGCCCCGCAACGGCGGGCTCCAGGGGGAATGCGCTCTGGTAGGCGCTGCCGATTGCGAGCAGCTGCCGCTCGCGGAAGGGGGCGGCGGCCAGCTGCATGCCGACCGGCAGGCCGCGGCCGGAGAACCCGCAGGGCAGGCACAGGACCGGGTGGCCGGTGAGGTTGAAAAAACGGGTGTAGCGCGTCATGGCAGTGCGCACATCCACCGTGAGCCCCCCGCCGACGACGACCTCCTCGGCCTCGAGGAGGTGTGCATCCGCCATGGTCGCGGGCGCCACGAGGAGATCGACGTCTGCGAACATGCGCTCCATGGCGGCGATGGCCCTGCTGCGGACGCGCAGGGCCTGGATGTAGCGGGTGGCGGGGATGGTCATCCCCAGGCGCACGCCCTCCATGACGGCCGCGCCGAGCGCCTCGGGCTGCCTGCGCGTGTGGGCTTCGAGGCAGGCGGCGGCCTCGGAGAAGAGGATGGTGAATGCGGCGCGGTCGGCCGCCGCGAAGCCGGGGATCTCGATCTCCCGGACCCGGGCCCCCATCAACCGCATGTGGTCCACCGCCGCGAGCACGCACCGGGCGATGTCCTCCCGCAGCCCCTCGTCGAAAAAGGCGCGCGGGATGCCGATGACGAGCTTTTCGAAGACCCGCTCCGGCCGGGGCGCTGAATTTGCGGGCGCGTCGGCGTCGGCGCCCGCCCGTGCGGAGCCCTTCGGCGTCATGGCGTCCAGCGCGATCGCAAGGTCCTGCGCCCGCCGGGCCATCGGCCCCACATGGTCCATGGACCAGGCCAGGGGCAGGACCCCTTCGCGGCTGACAAGGCCGTAGGTGGGCTTCAGGCCAGCCACCCCGCACAGGGCGCTGGGGATCCGGATGGAGCCGCCGGTGTCGGTGCCCAGCGTCAACGGGACCAGGCCGGCCGCCAGCGCTGCGGCGGAGCCGCTGCTCGACCCCCCGCAGGAGGCGGAGAGGTCCCAGGGGTTGCGGACCGGGCCGAAATGGGGGTTGCGGCTGGTGATCCCGAAGGCCAGCTCGTGCAGGTTGAGCTTGCCGACCAGCACGGCGCCGGCGCGCTTGAGGCCGCCGACCGCGGGGGCGTCCGCGCCGGGGACGAACTCTTTCCAGACCCGGCTTCCGCCGGTGGTGGGAATCCCCGCCGCGTCGATGATGTCCTTGACGGCGAAGGGCACCCCGTGCAGCGGTCCGCGCCAATCGCCCGCGGCGATCTCGCGTTCGGCCTGCTCAGCGTCAGCGACCGCCGCCTCCTCGCACAGGCGGATGAAGGCGTTGACGGCCGGGTCGACCGCCCGGATCCGCTGAAACACCGCCGCCACCAGCTCCCGCGGCGAGAGCTCCCGTTTTCGGATCAGTCGCCCGAGATCGGCGATGCCGCGGCCGGCGAGGGCGGAGTCGTTCATCGATCGTTTTCTCCTGTCGGGCGAAACGCATGCGCCGGCTCGGGCTCCCGTTGATCGAAACTGCCCAGCTCCTCGAGGCTGGCCGCGACGCCGGCCGCCTTGAGCGCGAGGGCCGCGGGATCCGTGCCGCGCGGCAGGCCGTAGAGGGGGATTTCCAGGCGCAGGGGCAGGTCGTCGGGGTGTGCCATGTGAACTCCTGTGATCAGCTGGTGCCGGAATCTGTTTGCAGGCCGGCCGGCTTTTTCAGAAACAGGGAAGCCGCCGTCCCCGCGAGCGAGATCCCCGCCGCCACGAGAAACGGCAGCGTGAAGGAGCCGCTGAGGTCGGCCAGGTAGCCCCCGAACGCGGGCGCCAGCGCCTGGCCGATCCCGAAGAAGAGCGTGATGAACCCGAGGCCTGCGGGCGCCAGTCGCGGGCCGACGAAATCCCCCGCGGCCGCCGCCATGATGGTCGGGATGCTCCAGGCGCTCAGGCCGAAGAGGACGGCGGAGAGATAAAAACCGGGGGGCGCTTTGACCAGGGCGAAGACGGCGTAGGCGGCCGCCAGCACGAAATAGGCCAGCGCCGCGCCGCGGCTGCGGCCGAGGCGGTCGGAGATCGCGCCCCAGATCACGCCGCAGAAGGTGCTGAGCGCGCCCACCATGGCCCACAGCCCGCCGGCATAGGCCGGGGTGGCGCCCATCTCCTTCACGAGGTAGGCGGCGAAAAAGGTCATGTAGATGATGTAGGAGGCGCCGTAGAAGAAATAGACCAGGCCCAGGTACCACACCGCGCCTTTGCGATAGACGCTGGACCACTGCAGGGCGGAGACCTTGGGCCCGGCGGGGCCTGCGGGCAGCGCGGCGGTGTTCTGGGCCCCGACGGGCGCAAGCCCCTTCTCCTCCGGCCGGCTGCGGACCAAAACACACACGACGGCGGCGATCACCAGCGCGATGCCCCCCAGGATGAACCACGCGTGGCGCCAGCCCTCCGCCCCGTAGGCGGTGAGAATCGGGGGCACCAGCAGCCCGGAGATGAGGGTGCCGGCGCCGATCCCCCCGGAGACGATGCCGGTGGCGAACCCCCTGCGGTTCATGGCGAACCAGGCCGACCCCAAGGCCATGGCGGGGACGTAGGCGGCCCCGTTGCCCAGGCCGGTCAGAAAGCGCATGCCGAGGGCGAAATGGAAGGAGTGCGCCAGGCCGGTCAGGATGAGGGTGGCGCCCAGCAGGACGAGGGCCAGGGTGATGACGATGCGCGTGCCGAAACGGGCCGCGAGAAACCCCCCGATGATGGCCATGCTCAGGTAGCCGACGAAATTGCCGGTGCCGAGCAGGCCCAGCTGGGTGTAGTCGAAGGAGAGCCCGTCCTTCATGGCCGGCAGCAGCAGCGTGTAGGCCATGCGCCCGAAGCCGTGGGCGGCGATGGTCGTCAGCATGCCCATGAAGATGACGATCCAGCCGTAGTGGAGGTTGCCAGGCTTCATCGCATCCGTCTTTCCGTGGGCGGCCGGCGGGGGGCCGGCGCCCGTTGGGGGTGGCCCCGTCCGTCGGAGGCCATTGCGCATCTTCCGGTCAATCCGGAAGCAGGTCGTAGAAGTAGCGCATCACGTCCGAGCGCGTGACGATGCCGATCAACTGCCCGTTGTCCACCACCGGCAGGCGGCCCACGTCGTGCTTGACCATGATCTGCGCGGCCTGCATCGGGCTCTTGCCCGGCTCGATCGTGCGCACCTCGGCCGACATGTAGGCCTTGACCGGCGAGTCGAGCTGGGACTCCTTGCGCACCCGCCTGAAATCGCGGCGCGAGATCATGCCCACGATCCGGCCCTCGTCGATGACGGGAAGCCCCGTGATGCCCTTCTGGCGCAGGAGCATGGCCACCTCCGCCATGCGGGCGGCCGGGCCGACCGAGCTGACCGGAAAGGACATGAGGTCGCTCACCTGCACCGACGCCTGCTGGTTGCCCTGGATCAGCTCCAGGATCCATTGCTCCACGGCGTCCGGGTGGGCGCCCTTGATCTGGGCCGCGCCGGCCCGGGGGTGGCCGCCCCCGCCCATGCTGCGCATGACCGCCCCCACGTCGAGCGCCTCCGAGAGGCTGCGGCCGATGACCATGCAGCGGCCCTTGGCGGGGTCGGAAAAAACCCCGAAGGCGGCATCGACGTTGAGGATCTCCGTGTACATGCGCACCACCACCGCCAGGTTGTCGATGTGGCCGTCGACGGCCAGCTTGTTGATGCTGATGCGGTGCCCCTTGACCTTGGTGCGCCGTGCGTGCTGGAGCATCCGAAAGAGGATCGCCTTGTGTTTCTCGCTGTAGGCCGGCTTGAGAAAGGTGTTCAGGATGTTGAGGTCCGCCCGGCGTTCGAGCAGCCACCCCGCCGCGTGGGCATCGGCGGCGGTGGTGGCCGGAAAGGTGAGGTTGCCGGTGTCCTCGTAGATGCCGGCCAAGAGCAGGGTCGCCTGCATGGGGGTGAGCTGCCGGCGCTTGCGCTTGAGCTCGCGCACCAGCAGGGTGGTCGTCGCCCCGACCGCTTCCCGGCAGCCTCCGGCGGCGGCGATCGACCCCTTCTCGAGGTGGTGGTCCCAGACCAGGATCTCGAGCCCCTTGCGCTCCTTGAGCGCCTCCATCCGGTCCAGACGGCTCCAGCTGCCGGCGTCGACGACGATGAGCCGGCTCACCGCCCCCAGGTCCACCTCGGCCGGCGTGTGCGTCGGGAAGAGCTCCTTGTGGATGGACAGGAAGGCCTTGACGTTGGGGTTGAGGGTCTTAGGCAGAACGGCCAGTGCGCCCGGAAACAGCAGGGTGGCGGCAATGACCGAAGCGAAGGCGTCGAAGTCGGCGTTCTTGTGGGTCGTGGCGATCTGCATCCAACATGAGCTCCCGAGGTCGGCCGGGCGCAGGCAGGTCCCCTGCGCACGCAAGGGCGAAGCTTACCACAGGCGCCGTGCGGCATTCAAGGGCCGGCAGCAGCCGGGGGGGCCACCCGGCACTGGCGGGCGGTTGACAGCCGGAGGATGTTGGATAATAGTGGGCTGCCGGCCTCGCCCGGGCCGCCCGCCGCGGCAACCGCCCGGCCGGTGCTGCGGCCCGGCGCGCAGTTCGACGCCGGCGTCCGCATGCGGGTCGCCGCGGCCGTTGCGGGGACCGAAAAAGGCAGGCAGCACCGAAAGGGTTTCCGGCAATGGCCGGGAGGGTGCCCGGGGAGGAGCCGCTGAGGAAACGCGTATGAGCAAGGCCATCCTGTCGGTGTTGGGGCGCGACCGCCCCGGGATCGTTGCCGCCGTCTCGCGCGCGCTGTGCGAGCAGAGCTGCAACATCGAGAACGTCAGCCAGACCATGCTGCAGAACGAGTTTGCCGGCATTTTCATCGTCTCCATGCCGAACGGGATGGGCGCCGGCGAGCTGCACCGGGGTCTCGAGGCGCGCCTGCTGCCCCTGGCCCTGACGGTGCTCACCAAGCCCTGCGAGGCCGGGGAGGAGGCCTGCACCGCCAAAGCATGCGAGCCCTTCGTGATCACCACGCGCGGCCCGGACCGCAAGGGGCTCGTGGCCGACATCTCGGAGGTGATCGCCCGGCACGGGGTCAACATCACCCGCCTGCAGGCGGTCTTCAAGGGCGGCGAGGATCCCGGCGACAACATCATGATCTACGAGGTGGATGTGCCCAAGAGCGTCGACGCGCAGGCGCTGGCGGCGGACCTGCGCGACCGGGCCGCGGCGCTGCGGCTGGACCTGATCTTTCAGCACCGCAACATCTTCGAGGCCCTGCACCGCATCTGAGCCGAGGAGGAAGCGCCGCCATGCTGACGCAACGCGAAATCATCTCCACCCTGGAGATGCTCCGAAACGAGCACCTCGACGTGCGCACCGTCACGCTCGGGGTCAACTTGCTGGACTGCGCCGGGGGGGGGCTGCCGCAGGTGCAGCGGCGGGTGGCCGAGCGGCTGCTGGGCCTGGCCGGCAACCTGGTCCCGGTCTGCGAGCGCATCGGCCAGAAATACGGGATCCCGGTGGTCAACAAGCGCATCGCCGTGAGCCCCCTGGCCGTGGTCGGGGCGGCCCTGGCCCCGGCGGAGCTGGTGGAGCTGGCCCGCACGCTGGATGCGGTCGCACGCGAGGTCCATGTGGACTTCATCGGCGGTTTTACCGCCCTGGTGGAGAAGGGGCTCGCCCGCGGGGACCGGGCGCTGATCGAGGCCATCCCCGAGGCGCTCACCGTCACCGAGCGGGTCTGCGCCTCGGTCAACGTGGCCTCGACCCGCGCCGGTATCAACATGGACGCGGTGCTCAGCATGGGCCGCACGGTGAAGCGCGCGGCCGAGCTGACCGCGGAGCGCGACGGGGTGGCCTGCACCAAGCTGTGCGTCTTCGCCAACATCCCGGAGGACATCCCCTTCATGGCCGGCGCCTACCTCGGCATCGGCGAGGCGGATGCCGTCATCAACGTGGGGGTGAGCGGCCCGGGCGTCGTCAGGAAGGCCATCGACCGCGCCCTGCAGGCCGACCCGGCCATGGACCTGGGCCACCTCTCGGAGCTGATCAAAAAAACCTCCTACCGCGTCACGCGCGTCGGCGAGCTGATCGGCCGGGAGGTGGCCGAGAACCTGGGCATCCGCTTCGGGGTGGTCGACCTCTCCCTGGCCCCCACCCCCAACGTCGGCGACAGCGTGGGGGAGATCTTCCAGAGCCTGGGGCTGCGCGCCATCGGGGTGCCGGGCACCACCGCCGCCCTGGCCCTGCTGAACGACGCCGTCAAAAAAGGCGGGGCGTTCGCCAGTTCGCGGGTGGGGGGGCTGAGCGGGGCCTTCATCCCCGTCAGCGAGGACGTGAACATCTCCGCGGCCGCGGCCGCGGGCCATCTGTGCCTGGAGAAGCTCGAAGCCATCACGAGCGTCTGCTCGGTCGGTCTGGACATGGTGGCCATCCCCGGCGACACCAGCGCGGAGACGATTGCAGCCATCATCGCCGACGAGATGGCCATCGGGGTCACCAACAACAAGACCACGGCCGCGCGCCTGATTCCGGTGCCCGGAAAGCAGGCGGGGGAGCATGCCGTCTTCGGCGGACTGATGGGCCAGTCCACCATCATCCCCGTCAACAACGGCGCCGGGGAGAACGCCTTCATCCGCCGCGGCGGCCTGATCCCGGCCCCCATCCACAGTCTGCGAAACTGACCGCCGCCGCGGCCGCCCGGGGGGACGAAACCCCATCATGAACACCCCAACCGACAGGCTCCCGCCGCTAAGGGTGCGGCGCTGGCGGCCGCTGCTGGCGGACGGGCTGAAATTCGCGCTCCTCGCCGGCGCCCTCACCTGGCTGCTGGCGCGGGCGACCGCGGACCTCGGCTACCACTGGCAGTGGTTCCGGGTCCCGCGCTACCTGTTCGCGGCCACCGAGGCCGGAATCGTGCTCGGCCCCCTGCTGCGCGGACTGGGCGTCACGTTTCAGATCACCAGCATCAGCCTCGTGCTGGCCTTCGCGCTGGGGCTGGCGACCGCGCTGCTGCGCCTGTCGGGCTCGCCGCTCGGCCGGCTGACCGCCCGGGGCTATCTGGAGCTGATCCGCAACACGCCGCTGCTGGTCCAGCTTTTTTTCATCTACTTCGTGCTCGCCCCCGTGCTCCAGATAAACGCCTTCACCTCCGCGGTCCTGGCCTTGAGCCTCTTCGAGGGGGCCTACGCCTCGGAGATTTTCCGCGCCGGCATCCTCGCCATCCACCGCAGCCAGTGGGAGGCCGCCTACAGCCTGGGGCTGAGCACCTGGCGCACCTACCGGCGGGTCATCCTGCCCCAGGCCGTGCGGCAGATCCTGCCGCCGTTGACCAGCCAGGCGGTCTCTCTCGTCAAGGACTCCGCCCTGGTCAGCACGATCGCGATCTACGATCTCACCATGCAGGGCCAGGCCATCGTGGCCGAGACCTTTCTGGTATTTGAAATCTGGTTCACCATCGCCGCCATCTACCTGGTCGTCACCCTGGGGCTCTCCGTCACGGTGGCGACCCTGGAGCGGCGGCGCAGGTGGTCGTGAACATGCAACCGCCCCTGCCATCCACACCGCAACGCTGAAGGAGGAGCCATGAACCCATCACCGTGCCGCATCGCTGCCGTCATCGCCGCCGCCCTCGCTCTGATCCTGCCGGCTGCGGCGCAGAGCGGGGAGCTTCAACGCAAGCTGATCGAGGAGAGCACGATCGAACAGGTGGTCAAGCGCGGCGTGCTGCGCGTCGGCATGTCGACCTTCGTCCCCTGGGCCATGACCGACAAGACCGGCCAGCTGATCGGGTTTGAAATCGATGTGGCCACCCGCCTGGCCAAGGACATGGGGGTCAAGGTCGAATTCGTGCCCACCAAGTGGGCGGGCATCATTCCGGCGCTGTTGACCGGCAAGTTCGATGTGATCATCGGCGGCATGGGCATTCTGCCGCAGCGCAACCTGAAGGTGAATTTCAGCGTCCCCTACGACCACTCCGGGGTCGGCATCGTCGCCCACCGGCAGATGGCCGCCGGATTCGGCCGCCTGGAGGACTTCAACCGGCCGGAGGTGATCGTGACCGCCCGGCTGGGCTCGACCGCCGCCATGGCCGCGGACAAACTCCTGCCCAAGGCCCAGAAACGCTTTTTCGACGACGAGTCCCAGGTGCTCCAGGAGCTGGCCAACGGCCGGGTGCACGCCATGCTGGCCGGCATCCCGCTGCCGACGGAGCAGGCGCTGACCCAGCCCGAAAAGTTCTTTCTGCCCGTCGCCGGCACGATCACGCGCGAGCCGATCGGCTTCGCGCTGCGCAAGGGCGATGTCGACACCCTGAATTTCGTCGACAGCTGGATCCGCGTCGTCGAGGCCGAGGGCTGGCTGGCCGAGCGCAAGCACTACTGGTTCGACACCCAAGAGTGGAAGCAGCTGCTGAAGTGACCGCGCGCAGACCCTCTCTCGGATGGCTGGACGCCCTGATCGCCGCGCTGCTGGCCGCCGGGGCGGCCTACCTGGTCTACCGCGTCCGGGTGGGCTTGAACTATCAGTGGGAGTGGGGGGCGATCCCCCAGTACCTGTTCCGCTACGACCCCGCGCAGGGCGGCTGGGTGCCGAACGTGATCATGTCCGGCTTCTTCATGACCATCCGCCTGAGCATCTGGGCCACGCTGATCGCAACCCTGATCGGCGTGGTCATGGGGCTGCTGCGGGTCAGCCGCAGCCGGTTCCGGCGCATGGCCGCCGCCGCCTATGTCGAATTGACCCGCAACACCCCGCCCCTGGTGCTCATTTTCATCTTCTATTTTTTCATCGGCGATCAGCTGCTGCCCACGACCGGCCTTGAGATCATCATCCGCGAGCAGTCGGCCGAGCTCCAGGCCCTCTTCGCCACGCTCCTCGCCCCCCCCGGCCGCCTCACCGTCTTTATTTCAGCGGTGCTGACGCTCTCCATCTTCGAAGGGGCCTACATCACCGAGATCGTGCGGGCGGGCATCCAGTCGATCGAGAAGGGCCAGCGCGAAGCCGCGGCGGCCCTGGGGTTCACACGCTGGCAGCGCATGCGGCATGTCATCCTGCCCCAGGCGGTGCAGCGCATTCTGCCGCCCCTGGGGGGCCAGTTCATCTCCACCATCAAGGACTCGGCGATCGTCGCCGTGATCTCCATCCCGGAGCTGACCTTCCGGGGCATGGAACTCATGGCGGCCACCTACCTGACGTTTGAGACCTGGATCACGATCACCGGGCTTTATTTCGTGTTGACCTTCGGCTGCTCGCTGGCCATCCGGCGCCTGGAGCTCGGGCTGAGGCACCCGCACCCGCTGCGCGAGCCGTTTTACTAATATTCGCGAAATTGAATTGACATCGTTCCCAGAATCTCCCCTGGCCCCTCTTTGTCAAAGAGGGGTGATCCCTCCCTTTGGCAAAGGGGGGTAAGGAGGGATTTTTGGGGAATATCCTGACAATTTCGAGACCCTTGATAACCGTCGTTGGCCGCCGCATCCGCCGACCGCAGAGACGGCTATCGCGGCCCCGGATACCAAGGGCAAGAGCGCCGGCCCGGGTCGCAAGCGGCCGTTTGGGGCCGGACGCTACTTCACCGACACCACCGGGCAGTGCGCCTGCAGCACCACATATTGGGCCGTGGAGCCCATGAGGATTTTTTCAACCTTGGAGCGCCGCTTGACGCCGACGACGATTTCATCCACCTGGTGTTCCCGCGCGAATTGAACCAGGTCCTCCCCCGGGGACATGCCGCGGATCAGCAGATGGGTCTTGCAGGCAACGCCTTTTTCCTCGAACAGGGTCCTGGCCCAGTCCAGACCGCGCTCGGCATCGTCGATGGCGTTTTGTTCACCTTCGGAGCCGCTCTCCATGGAGGTGACGATCTCGACACTTGCACCGAAGGCCTGCGCGTGCCTGCAGGCAAGCCGGAGCGCCTCCTTTGCCACGTTGCTGCCGTCATAGCCGACCAAAATCTTCATGCACCGCTCCTTGCGAAAAAAGTTGACATCCGGTGGGCGCCGCGCGAACGCAGGCGCCCCGGGCCGCCGGATTCATAGCGGACAATCGCGTGGCTGTCAAACCCGGGCAGCGGGAGCGGGCTCCCGCGCAGCGCCGCACATGACCACCGTTGGGGTTGATATTGCTCCAAAAACACCATACCGTGTGTTTCCACGTGGAACACCGCCTGGCCTGCGGCAGGGGCGCGCCGCACCCGCCGATTGACAGCGGCGACCGGGATCGGGTAAACCAAGGCTGCGTATGGAACTGCCGCCCAAACCCGCTTACCGGCTCGGCCTCATCTCCGACACGCACGGCTATCTGCCCCCGGGGGTGGCGGAGATCTTTCGCGACGTCGATCTCATTCTGCATGCCGGCGACATCGGCTCGGCCGCCGTCGTCGACCACCTCGAGGCCATTGCGCCGCTCCTCGCCGTGCGCGGCAACATGGACCACGGGCCGTGGGCCGAAGGCCTCCCCCAGCGGCTCTGCGTGCGGGCCGGCGCCATGGAGATCCATCTGATCCACGACCGGGAGCACCTGCGGCCGCAGCCGCCGGGGGGCGATCATGTGGCGGTCGTCGCCGGCCACACCCACCGCTTTCTCTCCGAACAAGCCAACGGGGTCCTGCATGTCAACCCGGGCAGCGCCTCCGCACCGCGCCACGGGCAAAAGGCCAGCGTGGCGATTCTGGTCGTCAGAGGGACGGCGGCGACGGTGGAACTCGTCAGTCTCACGGAGTGAGCGGCGTGCGTGACCCCGCTGTTCGGCCCCGCCGGCAGATCCTGCCGGGCCGCGCGGCCGAAGCGCGTCGCCCGATCTGCAGCGGCACCCTCCCCTTCAGGCGGCGACCCGTTCGAAAACCAGCAGGCAGCGCTCGGCCGCAAGACCCGGGATGCGATAGCCCCGGCGGCTGAACCGCAGACGCGCCCCCCAGCCGCCGCTCTCCGCCGCATGCGCCAGGGCCCGGAGGTCGCCCGGGTCGGTCCGGCCGCGCATGGCCACGATGCGGCCCTCGGCTGCCAGCAGCGGCAGCGCCATGCGCACGAAGGCCTCGACGGGCCCGAGCGCGCGGCTGACGATCACCCCGAAGCGGGGCGGACCGCCGGGGCGGGCGGCCAGCTCCTCCGCCCGGCTGTGGAGCGCGGTGATGCCCGTCAGCCCCAACTCGCGGATGACATGCTTGAGAAAGCTCGCCTTTTTGCGCGAGGCATCAATCAGGGTGGTGAGGCCGGCGGGCCGGACCAGGTGCAGGGGCAGACCCGGGAAGCCGCCGCCGGCGCCGATGTCGAGCAGAGCGGCCGCCGGCGGGATGAGGGGGGCCACGCTGAGCGAGTCGAGGTAGTGGCTGCGGGCCATCGCCTGCGGCTCGGTGACCGCGGTCAGGTTGGTCACCCGGTTCCATGCCAGCAGGAGCTGCGCGTGGCGGGCCATCTGCACCGCTTGTGCGGCCGTCAGCGCGACGCCGAAGGCGCCGGCGCCGGCGGCGATCAGCGCCGCCCACTCCTCCGATCCGATGTCCATCGCTACATGATGCAGACGCGCCGCACCTCGGAGATATCGGTGATGCCCTTGAAGACTTTCATGATGCCGTCCTGCTTGAGGGTCGACATCCCCTGCTGCATGGCCGCGTTGAATATCTCCTCGGTGTTGGCCTGCTTCTTGATCATCAGCTTTATGTCCGGGGTCCCCTCCATCAGCTCATGGATCCCCATGCGCCCGCGGTAGCCGGTGCCGGAGCAGCTCTCGCAGCCCACCGGCCGGTAGATCGCGAGGTTCTCGGCGTACTCGATCCCCGTGGCGGGGAACCACTGCCGGCCGTAGTCGTTTTGCAGCTCTTCGAACTCATCCCGGCCGAGGACGTTGGGCTTGCGGCAGTTCTCGCACAGCCGACGGGTCAGCCGCTGGGCCAGTACGCCGAGAAAGGCATCGGAGAAGTTCAAGGCGTTCAGGCCCATGTCGAGCAGGCGCGTGACGGTCTCCGGGGCGCTGTTGGTGTGCAGGGTGGAGAACACCAGGTGCCCGGTGAGCGAGGCCTCGATGCCGATGGAGGCGGTCTCCTCGTCGCGCATTTCACCGATCATGATGATGTCCGGGTCCGCCCGCAGGAACGCCCGCATCACCCGGGCGAAGTCCAGGCCGATCTTGGGCTTGACCTCGACCTGCCGCAGGCCCTGCTGGGTGATTTCGATGGGGTCCTCGGCAGTCCAGATCTTGACCCCCGGCTTGTTGATGTGGCCGAGCAGGCCGTGGAGGGTCGTCGTTTTGCCCGACCCGGTCGGCCCGACGGCCAGGATCAACCCGTAGGGGTTGACCACGATGCGCTTGATCACCTCCAGGTTGCGGGGGGTCAGACCCATCTCGTCGATTTTCATGGCGCCGGCCGAGGCGAGGATGCGCATCACCACGTCCTCGAACCCGCCGGCCGTGGGCAAGGTCGCCACGCGCATTTCGAAGCCCGGCACTCCCTTGCGGCGGAACTTGATCTTGCCGTCCTGCGGCAGGCGCCGCTCGGCGATGTCCAGATTCGACATGATCTTGATGCGGGAGACGATGCCGCGCACCATGGAGTTGGGGACCTTCATGTACTCCTGGCAGACCCCGTCCAGGCGGAAGCGGATCGAGGTCGACTTGCTCACCACGGAGGGCTCGATGTGGATGTCGGAAGCGTTCTTGCGGTAGGCGGCGATGATGATCTGGTCGACCAGCTTGACGACCTGGCTGGAGCTCTCGTCCGCGTCGTCGACGACGACATCCTCCTTCTCCTCCTCGAAGGTGACGTCGATGATGTCCAGGTCCGGCATCTGTTCCTCCGCCGGGGCCTGCTCCCCGGCGCGCTCCTTGTCGAAGAAGTGGCGGATGAACTGCTGGATGTCCTCCCGGGTCGCCACCGAGAAGTTGATCTTGCCGGTTTTCATCAGGGCTTTGATGTTGTCGGTCTTGTTGAGGTTGCGCGGGTCGTCGACCAGCACCTCGATGCCCTCCTTGCTCCAGCTGATGGGAATCCACAGCTCGTTGAGCAGAAAGGCCATCTTCAGGTTGGCGAGCAGCTCCACCGGGGCGGGCAGGTTGGGGTCGAAGGAGCGGAACCGGCAGCCGTAGAAGAGGCTGAAGGATTTGGCGATGGCCTCCTTCCGGATCTTGTGCTGTTCGATCAGCACGTGCTCGACGCTCTTGTTGATCTTCTTGGAGGTGCCGAAGGCCTTCTGCAGCTGGTCGGTCGTCACCAGCCTCTCCCGCAGCAGGTAGTCGTAGCGGGAGCCCGCGGCGAACGAGGCGGCCACGGAGGCGAGCTGCTTTTTGATCTCCGCGTCGGCGGGGTTGATCTCGTGCGCGGACTTGTAGAGGTCGTGGGCCTGGTCGCGATGGTCGCGCTTTTCCATTTCCAGGCCGAGCAGGTAGCGGATCCGCGCGGCCTTGACCTTGTCGAAGCCCTCGCCCGGGATGAGGCCGATCAGCTCACCGACCGCGCTGGAGGGCGGATGCACCTTCAGCAGGCTCTCCGCCAAGAGCGGCATCAGCTTCTCCAGCGGGTAGGTCTCGCCGAACAGCTTGGCGAATTCGACCACCGCCTCGCTGTGCAGGCCCATCTCCTGGAAGGCGGTGGCGCTGTCCATGATCGCATTCACATCGCCCGCAGCGGAGATGGCCCCGCGG
Organism: Desulfobacterales bacterium; assembly: GCA_025454255.1. GTDB lineage: Bacteria > Desulfobacterota > Desulfobacteria > Desulfobacterales > SpSt-501 > SpSt-501. The sequence continues at coordinate 44,319 of JALOOU010000006.1, forward strand.
ATAAAGGAGATGTCGCGCGCCGAGACACCGGGCAGGGAGGCGGCCTCCTCCTTGTCGATCTCCTGTCGCAGCAGCTGCATGCGGTCGCGGATGGTCTGCTGGACCTCGGGCTGGTGGGCCGGCACCAGCGGCAGGATTTTCTCGTAGATCGCCAGCGATTCGGCAAACAGCCCCATGGACCGGCAGACTTCCGCTTCGTTGATTCGAGTGTCGATGTCGGTTCTCATCTCGGTTCGACCCCTTGTGACGGGGGGGCTTGCCCCCCGGTGATTCAGCGGCTGAAAAACCGCCGCAACCCCTTGGCGGGTTTCAGCCGCGCAAGCGACGGCATCAGGATGTCGCACGTGAGCCGGATCAGGGCGCCCGGCGCGATGCGGCCGGTGGCCACGATCAGCGTGCCCTCCGGCGCAGCGCGGATGTAGATCCGCCCCTTTTCGAACAACAGCTCCGCCTCCCTGAACCCGGCGACGGTGCCGAGCAGCGCCCGCCACCGTCCGACCGGCGGGCGGGACGCCGCGTTGATCGGAAACTCCTCGAACAGCAGATCGCCCGCGGCCGAAAAGAAGACAACCCCTTTGACCCCGTCGACCGCCAGCAGGTCTGCGAACACCTCGCGCATCCGGCCTCCGCCTCTCACTCCGCGAGCAGCCCCAGCAGCGCGTCCCGGGGGCATCCGGGGCTCACGGCGACAACGGCGCCCTCCGCGGAGGCCAACAGGACGAGGTTGCGGCCATCGTCCTTGACGACATAGCCCAACGCCAAAGGGCCCAGGTTCAAGCGTTCGCCGCAGGCCGAGATGCGTTTGATCCGCCCGCTCCAATCCCGGCCTTGGATCAGATCCTCGACCTGGCAATGAGCGCCCAGCGCGGATTGGACCCTCGCCCGCAGCCGCTCAAGGGGCCTCTCTTCCGCCGGCGGCGGGGCGGGCGCCCCGCCCGGGGCGGCGGCGGCCTCATCCTTGCGGCGCATGGCTTCCAAGATGAGCTGGTTCAGCTCCGGCCGGATCCGCCTTTCCCGGACCGCACAGCCGTTTTGAATCGAGAGGCTGACGTCCTCCCAGCCCACCATCTTCAAGGCGGCGGCCGCGCCCTTGACCTCGCCTAAGCGGGCATCGACCAGCCCCCCCTCCACGAAGAACAAAACCCCCCTCTCCCCGGAGGCGCGGTGGGCCAGCCGGATCGTGCAGGTCTTCTGCTCCATCTCGATCAGCTGCAGAAACATGGCGGTGGAGACGTTGTGCAGGCTGCCGCCCTCGGCCTGCCGTTGCAGCAGGTCCAGAATCTGCTGCGCGAGGACATCGATCCCGAAGGGCTTGACGATGAACCCGACCGCCCCTGCGCGGCGGACCATGCTCTCGATGCCGGGCGCGTGGAACCCTGTCATGACGATGACCGGTATGTCCGGGTAGCCGTCCATGACGGCCGCCAGCAACTCGAACCCATCCATGCGCGGCATCTTGAGGTCGGTCACCACGAGCGCAACCTCCTGGCGCTGGATGCACCCCAACGCCTCGGCGCCGTCTGCGGCCGTCAGCACTCCGAAGGCGTGGGCATAGCCCGAGAAGCCCTCCTGCAGCAGCTGCAGCATCGCGCCATCGTCATCCACCAGAAGGACCTTCTTGACCACGGTTGCGCCCACCATCGGTTGGAACTGGGTTCACGAGCCCGTTTGACGGCTGGGGGCCGAGGCCCGGGCGGGGGATCGCAGGCCGCTCCGCGGCGGTGAAACCGCTCCCGGCGGAAACCGCCGCAGCCGCGTGTCGTCGAAGCGGCGCGAACCTCGACCCGCGTGCCCTACCGCCTCCGGCCGCCGCCTTGCACGGGCCGGGCCGGCCGCAGCGTTCCCAGCACCGCCGTGAGCGCCAGTGCGGCCGCCGTGCCGGCCAGCAGGCCCGCCGCGCTCACACCCATCTCCCGGATCAGATCGGCCGCCTCCCGCTGCAGGCGGACCACCGGCCCGGCAAGCCCCTCCACCGGCCCCGCCGCCGCCAGCGCATAGCCCGTGCCCACCACCGGTCGGCAGGCCACCGCCTGGTGCTCCCATCTGCCGTCGGCGGCCGGCACCCGGTACCGGCCGGATGCCGGCGCGCCACCCGCCGCGCCGGTGAGCAGTGCGAAGACCTCCGGAAAGTCGGGCCCCACCTGCACGGCCAGCGCACGCAGGTCCGCACCGGTCAGGCCCGGATCGGAGTGCAGCCAAATCCGCCACACGCCGTCCGAATCGGACGGCCCGTACAGCAGGGCCCACGCGGCGGCGCCGGCCTCCGGCGCCACTATGGCGCGCAGCTCCGGGCGGCCGGCCAGCTCGCGGCGGTCGAGGTCCGGATGCGCGGACAGCTGACGCTGGAGCGCATCGGCCGCGGCGGCGACCCGCATCTCAATCCGCTGCCGGGCCAGTTCATGGGCAGCCGCGCGGCCGAGCCCTTCGAGCTCCTCCAGCAGCTCCTGCGAGCGCACCTGGAAAAAGCCGGCGGCTACGGCGATGGCCGCCGCCATGACCCAGCCGAACACGGCCAGCAGCCCGAGCCTGCGGTCCGGCGCAGCGTCGGGCGGCAGCGGCACGTCGGCAAGCTCCTCCGCTGCCGCGGGCGGCGGCGCCGGCCAGGGGCGGGTCTCGACCTGCGCGAGCCCCCTCGTCTTGGCCACCACGATGCGATGCCCGCAGTCGCGGCAGGTGAACACGGCCGCGGATCCCCGGATTTTCGACGGCAACACGCGGTACTTGCGGCCGCATTCCTCGCAGATGACGATCGGGCGGATTTCCGTCGTCGCCGCGGCGGGGTCGCACGGGGGCCGCGCCGCCGAGGGGTGCTCAGCGGGGCGTGGGGTGCTCATGGGGCTCCTTTCGCATTCGACGAAGCCGCCCCCCCGGGATCGTTACCTGCGCCGGGTGGCGGCCCGCAGCTCCTCCCTGAGACGGTTGAGCTCCGCGTGGATGAAGAGTTTGAGCTCGTGCACCGCCTGCGCCAGGATTTCCGGCGAGACCCCCGCGGAGGCGGGGGGCGCCTTCGGCAGAGCGCTCGTTGCGGCTACCGGAGCCCGTTCGGGTTTGCGGCGCTGGATGATCTTCTCGCGCAGCTGCTGGTAGCCGGCCATCTCCGTTTGGAGCAGCTTGCGCTTCAGGTTCTCCGGCATGGCCGGCGTGGAGACGACCTCATCGAGCCGGGCGAACACCGAGTTGAGCACGGTAAAGGTGCTCGGATGCACCTGGCTGCGGCTGGTCTTGATGTAGGCGCCGAGCGCCTCCAGGATCTGCAAAAACCGGCTGGCCACCGCGTCGCGCCGATAGGCCGCCTGCAGCTGCCGGATCTGCACCAGGAAGCTCGCCAGCGCATCGGCGGTGATTTCCCAATCGATGGAGAGAACCGTCTTCTTCAACTCCTCGAGGGGCGGGGCGGCGGCCGGCTTCGGGGCAATGGGCGCTACCGGGGCCTCGGTCTCCCGAAACAGCTCATCCAGGCGGTTCTCCAGTTCGGAGTCGAGCTTGCGGAACTTGGATGCAGAGTCCACGGGGCGGCCTCCTATAGAAATTCTTTTCTGACGGCGGCGACGCTCAGGGAGATGATCTTCTTGAGCGTCGCCACCACGTTGGTGCCCCTGGAGGCGCTGGCCGGAAAATGAGGCGCCCTCAGCTCCCGGTTGAGATCGTGCTCCAGCACCTCCGTGCCCAGCAGGGGGATCCCCTGCTCCGCCAAATCCATCTTGTTGTACTGCATCACCAGCGGCAGGGCGGCGAGGTTTTTCTTGTAGATCGCCAGGTTTTCCTGGAGATTCCGCAGTGCCTGGATATTTTTCTCGCGCCGCACGGTCATGGCGTCGGCGACGAACACCACCCCGTCCACCCCGCGCAGCACCAGCCGGCGGGTGGCGTTGTATTTGACCTGGCCGGGCACCGTGTAGATCTGGATCTTGATGTGGTAGCCGTTGATCAGCCCGATGTCGAAGGGCAGAAAATCAAAAAAGAGCGTGCGGTCCCCGTGCGTCTTGATGGTCACCATTTCGGCCTGGATCCGCTGTTGGAGCCTGCGGTAGATGTACTCCAGGTTCGTCGTCTTGCCGCCGCGGCCGGGGCCGTAATAGACGATCTTGACTTGGATCACCTTGGATTTGAGATTGATGAATGCCATTGGAGCTCATGAGGCGGACGCGGCCAGCGGTTCCAGGATTTTTTTCAGCCGATCGACCGACTCCGCAACTTTCAGGCGCAGAAACCCAAGGGAGATGTCGTTGCCGAAGATCGTGATCAAAAGGAATTCGGTGGTGATCTTGTTGAAGTGGATGTTCTCCTTGGTGCCCTTGTGAAACAGCAGCGAAAACTCGTTTTCGCCGATGATTTTGGCCATGGCGCTCACGGCGCCGAAATTTCCGGCCGCCAGGGCTGCCAGCGAGTAGATGTCATGCTGCTTTTCGCCGTTGTCGAGGTTGGTCACGATGTTGCCGGCCATGTCGATCAGGAAAACGCAGCGCACTCCGTTGTCAACCAGCTCGGTTTTGAGAATCTCCTCAATCCGGTCCAGCTGTCTTTGATCAAGCGTGTATGACACCTGCCCACCCCTTTCGTGCGTGTTGGTTGGTGCCCGTCCTGAAACGGCGTCTTTCGGCCCAGGCCGGCGTGCTCGCTTCTCGCACTCCTCGGCGCTGGCCACCTGCGCCTCCGGTTGCGAAATCGCTGCGGCCTTGGCCTGAACCGAAATCCACCCGACGGAAACCGAGCGCAAAACGAGCCGGATATCCCTTTGGGTCTATTTCGACCGTAACGGCCTATACTTGAGCCGAACGGCGCCGCCGCCCCCGTGCGCCGGATGCCCTGCCGCGGCCTGGCGCCCGAAGCGCAGGCGCGTTCGCTTCAGCGTATATTTCTCAAATTACACTAAATTTCGATTTTTGGCAAGCACTATCGACCCGCCCCCCGAGCGTTGCGGGCCCCGGGAAGAGGCCGCGGCGGGATCAGTGGGGAGCCGGGGCGAACCGCTGGCCGTCAGGGGAATCCTGGGTGCGGGGGGCGGCGTCATCGAAGCGCATGTCGACCAGCACTTCGCTGCCGCCGGAGAAGGTCACCTTGGCATTGGGGTAGCGGTTCTTGAAAACCCTCAGCATGGAGGCGTTTTCGCGCAGCACGGTGGCGCAGAATCCCTTGTAGCCGTTTTGGGCGGCGATCGTTTCGAGCAGCTCCAGCAGATAGGAGCCGATCCCCTGGCCCTGGTAGTCCTCGCGCACCACAAACGCCACCTCGGCGCGATCCTCGCTCTCCTTGGCATAGGAGCCGATCGCCAGGATCTCCTTGTGGCCGCCTTTCTGGACCAGGCCGACGATGGAGATGTTGTTGCGGTAGTCGAGGCTGGCCCACTGCTTCTGGGCCACCTCGTGGGTGAAGGTGCGCATTTTGTAGAAAAAGCGCATGTAAATGGTCTTCTCCTGCAGCGAATAGAAGAAGTTGCGGTAGGCGAATTCGTCGGATGGCAGCAGCGGCCGCAGCTCGAGCGTCTTGCCGTTTTTGAGGCTGAAGGAGCGCTTGTAGCCCTCGATGAAGATCAAGTCGTCGGTGGACGGCGGCATCTGGTCGGGGAAGATGTAGCGGCGCTTCTTGGCCGTCTCGACCAGCTCCTCGCGGAATTTAGGGTGCGCGATCTGGGCGAGCTCCATCACGCGCTGGTAGATGCCCTTGCCCATGAGCTCGGCGATGCCGTACTCGGTCACGACAAAATTGACGTCCCCGCGGGTGGTCGCCACCCCGGCACCCTCGCTGAGGTGAGAGACGATGCGCGAGAGCTTGCCGCCCTGGGCCGTGGAGGGCATCACCACAATGGAGAACCCGCCCTTGGACATGGCGCTGCCGCGCATGAAATCCACCTGGTCCCCGATGCCGCTGTAGAAGAGCGAGCCCATGCTGTCGGTGCACACCTGCCCGGTCAGGTCCACCTCCAGCGCCGGGCTGATGGAGACCAGGTTGTCGTTGCGCGCGACCACCAGAGGGTCGTTGACGAAGTCCGATGCCCGGAAATAGAAGGCGGGGTTGTTGTCGACAAAGTCGTAAAGGCGCTGGGAGCCCATGCACAGCGAGGTGACGATGCGGTCGGGCAGCAGGGATTTCTTGCGGTTGGTGATGTTTTTGCGCTCGAACAGCGGCAGGTACCCGTCGGTGATCACGTGCGTGTGCAGGCCGAGGTCCTTCTTCTCGTCGAGGTACTTCAGGATGTGGAACGGCAGGTTGCCGAAGCCCACCTGGATGGTGGCCCCGTCATCCACCAGCTGGGAGACGTAGTGGCCGATCCGGCGCGACACCTCGTTGTCCTGCAGCGTGGGGAAGGACTGCACCAGCGCTTCGTCGAAGGGCACCAGCCAGTCGAGGTCGTCCACGTGCACGAAGCTGTCGCCCCAGGTGCGGGGCATGCGTTCGTTGACCTGGGCGATCACGACGCGCGCGTTTTCGAGGCCCGCGCGGGTGATGTCCACCGACACCCCCAGGCTGCAGTACCCGAATTTGTCCGGCGGGCTGACCTGGACCAAGGCCACGTCCAGGCCGATGCGGTTGCTGTCGAAAAGCCCCGGGATCTGGGAGAGGTAGCAGGGCAGATAGTCGATCCGGCCTTCGAAGGCCGCGCGGCGCATGGAGCGGCTGATGAAGAAGAGCTTGAGCGAAAAGCGCTTTTGAAAGGAAGGGTGGTCCACGAAATGGGACAGGGTGAAGGAGAGCATCTGGTAAATCATGATGTCGTAGAGCCCCTGGTCCGACACCATGGCCTTGATCAGGTGCTGGGGCTCGCCGCAGCCGGTCCCGATGAACACCCGGCTGCCGCGCTTGATCTTGGTCATGGCCTCCTGGGCGGAAACCACTTTGGCGCTATAGGCGCTCTGCCACTCCATACCGTCCTCCATCGAAAGCGATGCGTGAATGTTTTTCATACCAGAATCGCCGACGCAGCGCGAGCAAAATATCGCTGCGGTTCCGCCGCCGGGGCGCGGCCGATACCCGTTGACCTTCCCGGCCTGCGCGGGTAGGATTCGGCCGAAGCGCCATGAAGCCGACCCCATCCGAATCCATCCACCGGCCCTTCGAGCGCCTGGCGAAGCTGCTCCGCGAGCGGCCGCTCGCCCCGGGCCCGGCGCCCGCCGCGGGTCCACCCGCCCCCGCCGCGCCGCCGCGGCCGGAGCCGACCGAAATGGAGCTCTTCGCCCGGGCCATGGCGGGGGTCGCGCCCCTGTGCGCCGGCGGGCGCGACCGCCCCCCGCCGCAGCCGGCACCGGCGCGCGAACCGCCGCCCGCCGAGGCGGACGCACTCGACCGCCTGGCCCAGCTCGTGGCCTGCGGCGAAGGGTTCAGGGTGGCCGACACCCCCGAGTACATGGAGGGCGTCGGCTGCCAGGCGCCGCCCGGGATCACCCGTCGTCTTCACCGCGGGGACTTCGCCGTGCAGGCCCACCTGGACCTGCACGGGTTGAACGCGGGCGAGGCCCAGGCGGCCTTCGAGTCCTTCGTGCGGCAGAGCCTGCTCGCCGGCAAGCGCTCCCTGCTGGTGATCCACGGCCGCGGCCTCTCCTCGCCGGCCGACCCCGTCCTTAAATCCAAGCTCATCCAGTGGCTGACCCGCGGCCCGTGGCGCAAGTGGGTCATCGCCTTCACCAGCGCGCGCCTGTGCGACGGCGGCGTGGGGGCGAGCTATGTCCTGCTGCGGCGCCGGCCCCTGACCAAGCGCCACCGCCGGCAGGACCCCCAAAAAAAATCATTGACAAGCTGACCGGCATCGATATATTTTATATGTTTACAAAAAAAATAGTTACAGCCGTTCGGGTCTGAACGTCCCGTTTCGGGAACTCCGAGACGGGAATTTTTTTTCAAAACACAACCTAGGGCCATTTCCCATGAAGAAGAACATCCGCAACGTCCGAAACCTCGGCATCAGCGCCCACATCGACTCGGGCAAGACGACTCTCACCGAGCGCATCCTTTTCTACACCAAGCGCATCCACGCCATGCACGACGTCAAGGGCAAAGACGGCGTGGGGGCGTTCATGGACAGCATGGAGCTCGAGCGCGAGCGCGGCATCACCATCGCCTCGGCCGCCACGTTCTGCGAGTGGAAGGGGCACGAGATCAACATCATCGACACCCCCGGCCACGTCGATTTCACCATCGAGGTGGAGCGCTCCCTGCGGGTGCTCGACGGCGCCATCCTGGTGCTGTGCGCGGTGGGCGGGGTGCAGTCCCAGTCGATCACCGTCGACCAGCAGATGCGCCGCTACAAGGTGCCCTGCATCGCCTTCGTCAACAAGTGCGACCGCTCCGGCGCCAACCCGTTCCGGGTGGTGGACCAGCTCAAGCAGAAGCTCGGCCACCAGGCCGTGGCCATGCAGCTGCCGATCGGCCTGGAGTCGGACTTCAGCGGAGTGGTGGACCTGCTGGAGATGAAGGCCGTCTACTTCGACGGTGAAAAGGGCGAGACGATCCGCGTCGAGGAGATCCCCGAGGGTCTGCAGGAGCTCGCCGCGTCCAAGCGGGTGGAATTGCTCGATGCGGCCTCGATGTTCTCCGACGAGCTCATGGAGGCCCTGCTCGAGGAGCGGGAGGTGGGCCGCGAGCTGGTGCTGGCCGCCCTGCGCACGGCCGTCCTGACCCGCAGCCTGACCCCGGTCTTCATGGGCTCGGCCTACAAGAACAAGGGGATCCAGCTGCTGCTCGACGCCGTCAACGACCTGCTGCCCTGCCCGAGCGAGGTCGAGAACACCGCGCTCGACATGGACCGCGACGAGGCGCCCGTCGCGCTCAGCGCCGATCCGGCCGCGCCGCTGGTGGCGCTGGCTTTCAAGCTCGAAGACCGCACCTACGGCCAGCTGACCTACCTGCGGGTCTACCAGGGCGCCCTCGGCAAGGGCGACACCATCGTCAACGTGCGCACCGGCCGAAAGATCAAGGTCGGCCGCCTGGTCCGCATGCACGCCGACCAGATGGAGGAGATCGACGCCATCCCGGCCGGCTACATCGGGGCCCTCTTCGGGGTCGACTGCGCCTCCGGGGACACCTTCGTCGCCCCGGGGCTGAGCCTGACCATGACCTCCATGTACGTGCCCCGGCCGGTCATCTCGCTCGCCATCCACCCCAAGGACCACAAGGCCGAGATCAACATGTCCAAGGCCTTGAACCGGTTCACCAAGGAGGACCCGACCTTCAAGACCCACGTGAACCCGGAGACCAACGAAACCATCATCTCGGGCATGGGCGAGCTGCACCTGGAGGTCTACATCGAGCGCATGCACCGGGAGTACGGGGCCGAGGTGGCCGCGGGGGCGCCGCGCGTGGCCTACCGCGAGACCATCACCCAAAGGGCCGAGTTCGACTACCTGCACAAGAAGCAGACCGGCGGCTCGGGCCAGTACGGACGGGTGTGCGGCTGGATGGAGCCGACCGCCGAGGCGGACTTCGAGTTCGACAACCAGGTCGTGGGGGGGTCGATCCCCACCCAGTTCATCGCCGCCTGCGAAAAGGGGTTCCGCGACTGCATGGCCAAAGGGCCCAAAATGGAGTTTCCGATCACCGGCGTCAAGGTCGTCATCAACGACGGCGCCTCCCACGCCGTGGACTCCTCGGACATGGCCTTCCAGGCCGCCGCCCGCGGCGCGTTCCAGCAGGGCTACTTCAAGGCCAAACCGGTGATCCAGGAGCCCGTCATGAAGGTGGTCGTCGAGACGCCCACCGCCTTCCAGGGGCCGGTGATGGGCTCGCTCAACCAGCGCCGCGGCATGATCGTCGGCGCGCAGGACGAGGGGGCCCTGTGCGTCATCGAGTGCCAGGTGCCGCTGGCCGAGATGTTCGGCTACTCCACGGTGCTGCGCTCCCTGACCCAGGGCCAGGCCCAGTTCACGATGGAGTTTCTGGCGTACAAGCAGGTGCCGCACTCCATTGCCGAGGAGCTCGAAAAGAAGGCGGCCGAAAACAAGAAAAAAGTGGCCTGACCCGCGGCCGAACCGGACTGCCGTGCGAAACGACTCGGTTCAGATCAGCACCTCCGACGCCGCATGGAGCTCCCCGGCGGAGGTCATCTTCATCAAGGAGAAATTTTTCGCCATGCTCAAGACCGATCTCACCCTGCGCAACCCGCTGCGCTGCCTCGGCGGTTCCTCCGAGGAGATCCTCGCCCCCGGGCAGTTCGGCGGCATCCTCGCCCGGGCCGGCGTCGGCAAAACGGCGCTCATGGTCCAGATCGCGCTCAACGCCATGCTCAACGAGCGCAACGTGCTGCACGTCAGCTTGAACCAGCCGGTGAACAAGGCCGGTCTCTGGTACCAGGACATCTTCAACCACATCGCCGCCGGCCTGGGTGGCTCCCAAAGCGGCCAGGTTTGGGAATCGCTCCTGCCCCACCGCTTCATCATGACCTTTCGCACCGACAGCTTCAGCGTCCCCCGGCTGGAGGAGCGCCTGGGGGACCTGATCGAGCAGCGGATCTTCGTCCCGCGCATGCTCATCGTGGACGGCCTTTCCTTCGACGAGCCGGTGCGGGAGATGCTCTCCGAGCTCAAGAAGATCGCCCGCCTGCACGGCCTGCACGTCTGGTTCAGCATCCGCACCCATCGCCACGAGGACCCGGGCCCCGGCGGGGTGCCCAAGCAGCTGGCCGACGTGGACGACCTGTTTGCGGTGGCGCTGCAGCTGATGCCGGTCGGAGAGGAGATCCACGTGGTCCCGCTCAAGGGAGTGACCCTCACCCCGGAGCACTCCCGCCTGGTCCTGGACCCCACCACGATGCTGGTGAAGAACACCGCCTCCTGACCTGCAGGCGCAGGCGCGGCCGCCCCCCCCCTCGCCCGGGTCCGACCCGGGGCCGGGCGGGGGCCGGGCGGGGGCCGCCCCGCCCGCTGCCCGGCCGGCCCCCGCGGATGAATCCCGGCGGCCTCGACTGAGCCCTCCTGCGGGGGGCGGCGGTCTGCCGCCCCAGCGGGCCTGGCTGCGCCGGGCGCCGATGCAGCGGGCGGGCTCCGCGCCGTGCACCCAACGACCATGACGAAACGTTCGATCCATGTTGCCGCCGGGCTGATCATCGGCGCGGGCTGCGTCTGGCTGGCGCTGCGGGGGGTCGATTTCCGGGAAGTGGGCCGGGCGCTCGGCGCGGCGCGCTACGGGTATGTGGCGGCGGCACTGGCGGCGATGATGCTGGGCCACTACCTGCGCGCCCTGCGCTGGCGCTGCCTGCTCGTCCCGGTGCGGCCCGTCGCCACCGGCCGCCTCTTTTCCGCCCTGATGATCGGCTACGCCGCGAACAGCTTCGTGCCCGCCCACCTGGGCGAGCTCCTGCGCGCCTTCGTGATCGGCAAAACCTCGCGGATTTCCGCCGGCGCCGCCTTTGCCTCCATCGTGGTCGAACGCATCATCGACGTCATCTCCCTCATCGGCCTGATGGCGCTGGTGGTGATCGTGCACCCCTTTCCGCCCTGGGTGGAGGCGAGCGGGGTCCTGATGCTCGCCGGGGCCCTGCTGCTGCTGGCGGTGCTGATCGGCAGCAAGCGGTTTGCGGCGCAGACCATCGCCCTGCTGCGGCTGGCGCTCAAGCCCCTGCCGGAGCGCCTCGGGCGGCGGGTCGAATCCCTCGCCCTCAATTTCCTGGACGGCATTCAACCGCTGCCGTCCGCCGGCCACTACCTGGCGGTCGGACTGCTCTCGGCCGCCATCTGGACCTGCTACGCCGCCGTCTACTACCTGTGCCTTGCGGCCTTCGATCTCACGGGCCCCCATGCCCTGCCCTGGCACGCCGGCATGGTCGTGCTCGTGCTCACGACCGTGAGCGTGGTGGTGCCCTCCACCCCGGGCTATGTCGGCACGTTCCATTACCTCTGCCAGGTGGCGCTCGCCATGTTCGGCGTGCCCGCCTCCGAGGGGCTCTCCTACGCGATCGTGGCGCACGCGGTCGGGATCCTGCCGGTGACGCTGCTGGGCCTCGTGGCGGCGCAGCTGGAGGGGGTGGCGATCGTGCGCACCGCCCATGCCATCCAAAAAGAGCCGCCGGGTGGCGGCGGGGAGGCGGGAGGCCCGGCGCCTTGACCGGCCTGCGTTTCTCGCTCCCGGCCATGCGCCGCGCCGGCGCCGAGCTTCGCAGCCGGTGGCAGCGGCAGCCGGCCCCTCCGGCGCAAAAGATGCGCCGGGCAACCGCGTCGGGGCGCGACCGCCGCTTGAATAAAAGCCGATACCTCGATAAAATGGACTTCACGTAGCGACCGTCGGCCCGGAAGCGGGGGGGCCTCCTGCCGGCCGTCCGTGGCGGCCCCGCGCCCGCCGTTCGAAGGCCGGGACGAACGGAGCCGACCGAGGCATGTTCTGTGGCCGCTGCGGCCGGCCGATGACGCCGCGCGCCTTCCCCGCCCCCTGAAAGGACAAGACGATGGGTCTCATGACGGCAGTGATCGCGGTGCTGGTGGTGGCCGCCCTGATCGTGGTCCAGCTTTACAACCGGCTGGTGCGGCTGCGGGCCACCTCCGCGTCGGCCTGGTCCGACATCGACGTGCACCTGAAAAAGCGCTACGACCTGGTCCCCAATCTCGTGGAGACGGTCAAGGGGTATGCCGCGCACGAGCAGGGCCTGTTCGTCAAGGTCACCGAGGCCCGCACCCGGGCGATGAGCGCCTCGGGCCCGGCGGAGGCCGCCCGGGCGGAGAACATGCTGCGCGACAGCCTCAAGAGCCTGTTCGCCGTGGCCGAGGCCTACCCGGAGCTCAAGGCCAACCAGAACTTCATCCAGCTCCAGGGCCATCTCAAGGAGATCGAGGACGCCATCGAGGCCGCGCGGCGCTACTACAACGCCGTGGTGCGCGACTTGAACACCGTGATCGAGCAGTTTCCCTCGAATCTGGTGGCCGCCCGCTTCAAGTTCGCAAAAAGGGACTTCTTCGAACTCGAGTCGCCGGCCGAGGAGCGCCGGCCGGCCCCGGTCAAGTTCTGATGGGCTGGCGCACCCGCGCGGCCGCGGTTGTTGTCCTGATCGCCGCCTTGGCGGCGGCCGCCGCGTCCGCCCCGCCGGCCGAGCGGATCACCCGTTTTGCCAGCGCGATCCGCATCGCCCCCGACGCCGGCCTGCGGGTCGAGGAGACCATCCGCGTCGCGAGCAGGGGCGAGCGGATCCAGCGCGGGATCTACCGCGACTTCCCGACCCGCTACACGGACCGTGCCGGCAACCGCTTCACGGTGGGCTTTCGCATCGAGTCGGTCGCCCGCAACGGCAGCCCGGAGCCCTTCCACACCGAAGCTCGCGCCAACGGCATCCGCGTTTACATCGGCCGCAAGGATCTGCGGCTGCCCCCCGGAGAGCACACCTACACCCTCACCTACACGACCGAACGCCAGCTCGGCTTCTTCGAACGCCACGACGAGCTCTACTGGAACGTGACCGGAAACGGGTGGGAGTTCCAGATCGACGCGGCCGAGGCCCTCGTCGTTCCGCCGCCCGGGGTGCCGGCCGAGGCGCTCGCCCTGGAGGCCTACACCGGCCCCGCGGGCGCGCAGGGCCGCGACTTCAGCGCCCGGGTGACCGCCGCGGGGCATGCGCTTTTCACGACCACCCGGGCGCTGGCCCCGGGCGAGGGGCTCACCCTCGTCCTCGGCTGGCCCAAGGGGTTTGTGGCCGAGCCGACGCTGGCCGCGAAAAGCGCCCATCTCCTCAGGGACAACCTCACGCTGCTGGTCGCCGCGGCCGGGATCCTGTTTCTGCTCGGCTACTACCTGCTCGTATGGGCGGCGGTGGGCAAGGACCCCGCCAGGGGCGTCATCATGCCGATCTACACCCCGCCCGACAACCTCTCGCCCGCGGCCATGCGCTTCATCGCGCAGATGGGCTACGACCACCGCGTCTTCGCCGCCGCGGTGATCGACATGGCGGTCAAGGGGGCCCTCGCCATCGAGGAGAAAGGCGGCACCACCACGCTGCGCAGGAAAGAGGGCGGCCCCGTCGCGCTCAGCGCCGAGGAACAGAAGATCGCAGCCCATCTGTTCCGGTCGGCCAAGGCGCTGGCGCTCGAGCGCAGCCGCCACGCCGCCGTCGCCGCCGCGGTCAACGCCCTGCGGACCTCGCTCGCCTTCACCTTCGAGAAGACCCATTTCGTCACCAACCGCAGGGCCTTCTTCACCGGGGCGGCCGTCTCCGCCGCGGTGGTGGCCGCCGCCTTCCTCTCGGCGCTCGACCAGGCAGAGGCGGTGTTTCTGGGGATCTGGCTCACCGGCTGGAGCATCGGGGTGGTCTTTCTGGCCGTCATGGTCGCCAAGCTCTGGGGGCAGGTATTCACGGGCATGCGCCACCTGAACTCCTGGGTCGGAAGCCTCGGGGCCGCGCTCTTCATGTCGGCCTTCGCCCTGCCCTTCTTCGGTGCGGAGGTTTTCGCGCTGGTCATGCTGGCCCGGGAGTCGCCGGGCCTGGCGGCGCTCCTGGCGACGGTGGTGCTCGCCAATGTCCTCTTCTACCACCTGCTCAAGGCGCCCACCCTGCTCGGCCGCAGGCTGCTCGACCGCATCGAGGGGTTCAAGATGTTTCTGGCCGCAACCGAGGCCGACCGCCTCCAGCGCATGCTGCCGGCCGCGCGCACGCCGGAGCTTTTCGAGAGGTTTCTGCCCTATGCGCTGGCCTTGGGCGTCGAGCAGCAGTGGGCCGAGCAGTTCGCCGGCGAGCTCGCCGCCGCCCGGCCCGGCGGAGACGGCTACCAGCCGGCCTGGTATTCCGGTGCGGGCTGGAACCCAAGCCGCATCGGGGCCTTTACGACCTCGCTCGGCGCCTCCCTCACCGGCGCCATCTCCTCCTCCGCGACCGCCCCGGGCTCGCGCTCCGGCGGGGGCGGGGGCGGCTCCTCCGGCGGCGGCGGCGGGGGCGGCGGCGGGGGCGGCTGGTGACCCCCGGCGCGCCGCCGTCATCACCCCGCGCAGAGCGCCTGCAGGAAGACCCCGACGACCACGATTAGAAAGAGCAGGCCCGACACCTGCCAGCTCCCGAGGGCGGACTCGGCGGCGGCCGCCATCGCCGCGCTTTGCCGGCGCAGCCGCTGCGGTAGCCGCACCCGCGGGACCCAGCCGGAGAGGCTGTTTGCAACAGCCGCCGCCGCCCGGGCCGCAAGGCGGATCAGCGCCGCGTAAGCCACGACCACGTCGCCCGCGGGCACCTGCGCCGACACGATGCGCCGGCTGCTGCGGCCGGCCGCCCACGCGAGCCCCGCCAGCGCTCCGCCCGCGGCCAGGGGCCAGGCGGCCGCGCCGATCGCCGCCCACGAAAGCGCCTCGTCGGCGGGGGCCGCATATGCAAGCAGTGCGGCCGGCGCCAGCATCATCAACCAGGCGATCCACATGCCCGCCCCCGGCCGGCCGCAGCCGGGGGCGCGGCCGGCCATGAGGTAGGCCAGGCGTCCCATCAGCACGGTGGTCGCAACCGAGGCCAGCGGCAGCAGCATGAAGAGCGCGGCGGCCCACCCCTGCGGCGCCAGCGCAACGGCGGCCTTCAAGGCGCCTTTGGCGACCGCCCCGCCCGTCAGCGGAGCGCCGGCCAACGAGAGCGCCGCCAGGAGGAGACCGGCCCACGCCAGCCGGGATGCGCGCGTTCCGGGCGCAGCGTTCTGAAGGAGGCCCACCGCCAGAAACAGCGCCCCCTTGGCGAAGCCGTGGTGCAGGGCGTAGAGCGCGACGGCGGGAAGTCCGGCGGCGGCCGCGGCGGGGCTGAAAAGCGAGATCCCGACGCCGATCGTGATCAGCCCCATCTGGCTGATGCTGGAGTAGGCCAGCACGGTCTTGGGGTGCGATTGGGTGCAGCCCGCGGCCACCGCGTAAAACGCGGCCGCCGCGCCGGCTGCGACGAACCAAGGCCCCCAGGAGGCCGAGACCGCCGCCTCGATCGGGACGAACCGCAGCCACCCCAGAAGGCCCGCCTTGATCATGGCGCCGCTCAGGACGGCGCTGGCGGGGGTGGGGGCGGCCGAGTGGGCCAGGGGCAGCCACACGTGCAGGGGCAGCGCGCCGGCTTTGATGCCGAACCCCGCGCAGATGAGCAGCATGGCCACGCTCGGGACGGCCCCCGCTCCGAGGTCCCCTATCGCCAGGGAGCCGGCGGCGGCGAGCAGGGCCAGGCCGGAAAAGAGGGCGATCTCCCCGACGACCACCAGGGTGAGGTAGATCCGGCCTGCCCGCAGCGCCTCGGGATCGCCGGTGTGCACCACCAGGCCGTAGGCGGCAAAGCTCATCAAGGCGAAAAAGGCGTAAAACCCGACCATGTCCTGCGCCAGGACCACTCCCAGGTTGCCGCTCATTGCCAGGCCGTAGAAAAAAAAGAACCGGGCGCGGCGCCGGTCGGCCTTGAGATAGCCCGTGCCGTAGACCCCCGCGA
Source organism: Desulfobacterales bacterium (assembly GCA_025454255.1). Classification (GTDB taxonomy): domain Bacteria; phylum Desulfobacterota; class Desulfobacteria; order Desulfobacterales; family SpSt-501; genus SpSt-501. Next base: position 60,655 of record JALOOU010000006.1, read on the forward strand.
GCAGCCACAGGGCGCTGGTGAAAAAAAGGAAGATCCGCCCGGTGGCATCCAGGCCCAGCCGGGCCGAAAGCAGCAGCCACCCGAAGACGGCCGTGGTGCCCTCGGGCAGAAGCCAAGCGGCCATGACGGCGGGCAGCGCCGCCCATGCCACGAGCTGCGGCGGCACCCGGCGCCGGCCGGGGAGCGCCAGCGCCGCCGCGCACAGCAGCGGCAGGCCGACCGCGGCCGCCGTCAGCCACTGCGGCGCTATGCCCAAAAGCTCCGTCACGGCAGGTACTCCCGGTCGACGATCAGGCGGGTCCACCACAGGGGGCTCAGGTAGGCGTCCGCCAGCAGCCCGGAGGTCAGCGCCAGGAGGGCGGTCACGGCCGGCGGCGCGAGCAGCATCCAGCCGATCTCAAGCCGCCCCCGGGGGGTGGGGCCTGCGGCCGGCGGCGGCCCCTCGGGCGGCTTGAACCAGACGGTGTGGAGGATGGGCAGAAAATAGGCGGCGTTCAACGCCGAGCTCGCCGCCAGCACCCCGATCACCCAGCCCTCCCCGGCCGCCAGCGCCCCGGCGGCCAGAAACCACTTGCTGATGAAGCCGGCCATCGGCGGCACGCCGATCATGCCGAAGGCCGCCAGGCTGAAGGCCGCCATGGTCACCGGAAAGCGCCGGCCGATCCCGGCCATGCGGCTGATCCGGTGAATGCCGGCCCCCTCGGCCACATTCCCGGCGCAGAAGAACAGGGTGATCTTCATCAGCCCCTGGTGCACGAGGTGGACCATTCCCCCCAGGGTCGCAAGCGGCCCCAGAATGCCCGCCCCCAGCGCGATGTAGGAGACCTGGCTGACCGTGGAGTAGGCCAGCCGCTTCTTCAGGTCGTCCTGGAAGAGAGCGCGCACCGAGCCGTAGACGATGGTCACGGCCGCCAGCACGGCGAGCGGCCGGAGCACCCCGAGCTCTGCGGCGAACTGGATCCCGTAGACGTCGTAGACGACCCGCACGATCCCGAAGGCGCCCGCCTTGACGACCGCGACCGCGTGCAGCAGCGCGCTCACCGGGGCGGGCGCGACCATGGCCTGGGGCAGCCACCCGTGCAGGGGGACCAGCGCGGCCTTGACCCCCAGCCCGGCGATTAGCAGGAAGAAGATGACCCGCAGCTCACCCGCGTGGGGGTCCGCGAAACGCCGCAGCACCCCCCCGCCGGTGAAGTCCAGGGGGCCGGTCAGCGCCGTGAGCCAGGCCACCGCCAGCAGGAAGAGGGCCCCGCCGCCGATCGTGTAGGCCAGATAGATCTTTCCGGCGCGCATGCTCGCGGGCGTGCCGCGGTGCACCACCAGGGGATAGGTGGTCAGGGTGAGCATTTCGTAAAACAGCAGGAAGGTGATTAAGTTGCCCGCCAGCGCGATGCCCAGCGTCGAGCTCACGCACAGGCTGAAAAAGCCGAAAAAGCGGCTGCGGGACTGGGGCGAGTGCTCCAGGTAGGCGATGGCGTAGAGCGTGGTGACGAACCACAGCACGCTGGAGAGCGCCGCCAGCAGGACCGAGAGCGCATCGGCCGCCAGCACCAGCTGCAGGCCGGCCGCCAGCGGCAGCCGGGTTTCGTACACGTGCTCGTGCCGGACCCCCCAGACCATGAGCGCGACCAGGGCCAGCTTGAGCACCGCGGCCCCCATGTTGAGGCTCGTGCGCAGGCCGCGGCGCTCCTCCGGGATCATGAAGATGAGCGCCCCGGGGATGAGCGAGGTGAGCAGGATCGACAGCGGCAGCCAGTTGTCGAAGGTCATGGCGCACCTCCCGCCCCGGCGGCGCCCGTCTCCGGCAGGCCGATCTGCAGCAGGGCGAGAATGGGGTCGGCCGCCAGCCCGAGGGCCATGGAGCCGAGGGCGAGCAGCAGGGCGCAGCCCTCCATGCGGCGGGGGAGGCCGCAGCAGAGCACGCTCTCCGGAACGAAGCGGAAGGCGTGCGAAAAGAAGCGGAAGATGTAGGCGGTCGCGAGCAGGCCGCCGCCGACCAGCACCCCCGCGTACCCCCAGCGTCCCGCCTCCAGGGCTGCCGCCAGCAACAGCCACTTGGCGATGAAGCCGCCGCTGGGCGGCAGCCCGACGAGACTCACCCCCGCCACGGCAAAGGCGAACATGGAGACGGGCAGCTGCTGCACCGCGCCGCCCAGATCCGCAATGCGGTCGTGGCCGAAGGCTTTGAGGACGTTGCCGGCGGCGAGGAATACGGCGGCCTTGGCCAGGGCATGGGCCAGGATGAAAAAGAGCACCGCACCCCACGCCGGCCGCAGGGAGCCGCCCGCCAGGCCCAGCGGAAACACCAGGAAGAGATAGCCGACCTGGGCCACCGTGCTGTAAGCGATGAGCTGCTTCAACCGCCTGGCCGCGAGGGCCTGCAGCGACCCCCAGAGGATCGCCGCCGCCGCGAGCACCCCCGGCAGGTGCGCCGTGGCGGGGCCGATCAGGGGCGCGAAGAGCTCGAACCACAGCCGGAGCATGACGTAGAAGGAGGCCTTGACCACCAGGGCCGAGAGCAGCGCGCTGACCGGGGCCGGGGCGTTGGCGTGGGCCGGCGGCAGCCAGCCGTGCAGCGGGAAGAGCGCTGTCTTCATCAGCAGCCCCGCGCTCATCAGGGCCAGGGCGGCGTAGCCGACGGGCGCTGCCGCCACGCCGCGAAGCTCGAGGGTGCCGGTCGCCGCATACACCAGGGCCACCCCCATGAGGTAGGCCAGGGAGCCCAGCAAGCTCACCAGCAGATAGCGCAGCGCGGCGGCCACCGCGGCCGCCGTGCGAGCGAGCGCCGCGAGGCCGACCGAAGCGAGCCCGACGACCTCGAGGGTCACGTAGAGGTTGAACAGGTCGTCCGCGAGATAGAGCGCGTTCAAACCGGCCCACAGGAACATCCACAAGGGCCAGAAGAGCCGCTCGCCGTGCGGCGGGGAGGCCGCCAGCGGCCGCAGGTAGGCCGTTGCATAGATCCCGACGAAAAGGCCGATCAGCCCGGTGATCCCCGCCATGCCGACCGCCGGCCCGTCGGCGCGCAGCCGGATGCCCAGGGGCGGGTCCCAGCCGCCGACGACGAGCTGCTGCGGCCCGAGGAGGAGCAGCTGGTGGGCCAGGCCGGCCACCGCCCCGAGGATGACGAGGCTGCCGAGCACGCCCAGCGCGGCGGCCCAGCGCCGCAGGACCAGCATCGCGCAGGCCGCCGCCAGCGGCGAGGCGACGGCCGCCGCGATCCAGACGTCGGCTGCGATCGTCTCAATGCCCGTCATCGGCCGCTTCCCGGGGGCGGTCCGAGAGTTCGCGCAGCAGGCAGATCAGAAGCAACGCCAGGGCCGTCGCGCTCACCGCCACCACGATGCCCGTCAGAACCATGGCCTGCGGGACCGGGTCCGGGAACGGGACGCGGACCCGGTCGGCCATGGCCACCAGAAACAGGAACACCCCGCTGCCGGCGATGTTGAAGGCGAGCACCTTGCGCAGGAGCGGGCTCGCGGCGACCACCCCGTAGAGCCCCAGCGCGAAGAGGACGGCCCCGACCACGGCATAGAGCAGCGCGCTCATCGCGGGCCCCCCGGCGGGTCGGCCGCGGGGCCGCGCAGCGGGCCCTGCAGGCATTCGAGGAAGAGGGCGGCCAGGGCCGCCGCGATGCACAGGGCGGCGGCCGACTCGATGAGAAGGATCAGCCCGCCGGCGCTCGCAGCCGGGTACTGGAGGAAGCTGCGCCCCCCCCCCGCCACGGCGACCCCCACGGCCAGGAAGACCGCGGGGCCCAGCGCCAGGGCCGGCGGCAACCAGCGCGAGGCGCCAAAGGCGGCAAAGCGGGTCGTCAGCGCCGCCATGACCCCGGTTGCCGCCAGCACGGAGCCGGCTTGGAATGCGCCGCCGGGGGCATGGGCGCCGACCCAGAGCAGGTAGCCGGCGACGAGGAGCGCCATCGGCGCGAACAGGCGGAAAAACGCCGCCAGCACCGGGTCCGGCGGCGGGAGCGCCGCGGCGACGGAACGCGGCGCGCTCAACGCCCGGGCCGCAGTGGCCGCCAGGACCAGCACCGCGAGTTCGAGCAGGGTGTCGAGGCTTCTGAAATTCAGCAAGACGGCCGTGACCGGGTTGCGCACGCCGCTCGCGGGCAGAAAGGCTGCGACCTGGCGCGGCAGCGCCGCGGGCGGCTCCGGCAGCGACCCGACCGCCGCCGCCAGGCCGGCGCCGATGGCGAGCGCCGCGAGCGCCGCCAGCCGCCGGAGCAGCGGCGAGGAGGCGTTCATAACGTCGCCGGCAGGGGTGTCGTCCAGGCCGTTCATGGGTGCGCTAAAGGCTCCCGGAATCCGTGCGCCCGGCCGCCGGCGCGTCGGCCGGGCGCGGGCGGGGCCGCCGCAGCCTCGCCAGGGCGGCCAAAAATAGCGCGCCGGTCAGCCCGGCGCCGATGGCAACCTCGGCCAGGGCGAGGTCCACGGCATTCAGCCGCACCCAGGCCACGGACAAGAGCAGGCCGAAGACGAAGAAGAGCATGATGGAGCGGAACAGGTCCGCCGCGCCGACCAGCCGCCAGGCGATGACCAGCAGGGCGGCGCACAGCAGCCCGTCGAAGGCCAGGGCCCCCGGCGTCAAGGCCGCGTCCACGGCGGGACCCCTTTCATGAGCTCCGATTGGGCCATCAGGTAGGCGGCCGTCGCGCTGGAGAAGAGGATCAGAAACCAGATGAGCAGAAGTTTGGCGGCAACCACCCCCGAGTCGGCCTGGACCATTCTGCCGATCACGACGAAGCCCAGCCCCAGATTGTCGGCCTTGGTCAGGGCGTGCACCCGGGTGTAGAAATCCGGGAAGCGCAGCAGCCCGACGGAGCCCCCGAGGAAGAAGGGGATGGCGACGGCGGTCAGCCCGACCCCGATCCACTCGCTAATCATGGCGCCGCTCCTGCCCGGGCCCGTCGATCGCGCCGTGGATGGCGACGAAGGCGATCTGGGTGGCGGCCGCCAGTAGGGCCACCACCAGGGCCACGTCGAGCAGCGCGCCGGGCGCCCCGGTCCCGGCGAGGGTCAGCAGGATCGCCGCCCCGCCGGTGCCGGCGAGCTGCACGGCCAGAATGCCGTTGGCCGGGGTCGGCCCCTTGAAAATCCGGACCAACCCGACCGCAACCGAGAGCAGCAGCAGAACGGCGAGTTGGAAATGGAGCTCACTCATGATCGCCTCGATCTCCAGGGGCGGTTCTCGCAAAGGCCCGCCACCAGCGCCTCGGTCCGCTGAAGGTCCTCGATGACGGGCGCATCGAGATCCAGGACATGCACGGTCAGCCGGTCGCCCCTGAGCCCCGCCGCCAGGGAGCCCGGCAGCAGGCTGACGGTCCCCGCCGTCAACATCCGCGCCGTCGGGGATTTGACGCTCAGGCCATAGTCGATCAGACCGGGCTTCAAAGGCAGCCGGGGGTGGAAGGCGCGCCGCACGACGTCGATCCCGCTCACCAGCGAGGCCCTGAAAAAGCCGGCGAGAAAGCGCAGGCCGCCGGCGGCGGAGAGTGCGGCGGGCGCAAGGGGCTTCAACCGGCGCCGCACCGCGAAGGCGGCGCCCACCGCGGGTGCGCCGATCACCCATGAGGAGAGCTCCCCCCCGGTGAGCACCCACCACAGCGCGGTCAACAGGATCAGGCTCGTCGGGTGCATGCGCCCCTTTGGCCGCGCGGGTGCGCGGCGCGGTTAAGCCGTGGCGAAGGAAGCAAAAAAGCCGACCCGCCCCTAATAAAATGAAAAACACCAGCCCGTCAAGGATCAACCGCGGGCGTATTCAGGGAATGGAATTTGCGTTGCTTCGCTGCGTCCGAGGTCGTCTCCGGGCCGCAGCGGCCGATGACGACCCGGCGGCAGGCAGACGCAGCGAAGTCCTTTTCGAGGAGGCGTGCATTTTCTGGTCGGGTGTCGCCGTCGGGCTTTTCCTGGGGGCTGCGATCGGAATGGTGGTGGCAAGCCTGCTGACAGCGACCGGCAGCATGATCGCTTTGGTGTCCACTATTGCGGACCGACCCCAAACAGCACCGATGGATCAATGCGGAAAAACTCCGCGCCTTGATGACGGTAACATGTTTCATCCCCTTGATCCCGTTTTCGACCAACGAGATTATCCCGGTGCGGGTGTAAACAAGGATCTGCGCGAGTTGCATCTGGGTGACGTTGTTCATTTCGCGCAGGATTTTAATCTTCTTTCCCATGATTTTTCGCATATCCTCGCTTCTCAATTTCTTCGCTATACAGGCTTCTTTTGAATCAGTTTGGGGGTTCTTTCACCAGGCCCTTGCCATTCTCTATCGCATCCCTATTCCGCAACTGGAGTCATGCTCATTTAGTCACCGTACCCCGGTTGCAAGGTTCGATATGAAAAAAAGATTCAAAAAAAAAGGAGGAAAATATTTTTGAGGGTTCAATCAATTTGCAGATGGTTTCTGAACGTGCTGTTTCGAAATCGGATTTGATTGAGGTGCAAGATCAAACGACCGGGATGATGCCCTTCATCAACAGGCATATAGCGGCACCGATTTTGCCTTCAGGTTATTCACCAATCTTCTTAGAAGATCTTGACCCCCGCGAGCAAAGCGATCCATAAGCGGCGAGGATTTCAGAAATCAGATAGTAGATTACTGCATGTTATCTGAAGGGTTTTCAGCTATGCAGAGGTTGCAGCCGAGTTGTCAATACATGCAGTTGACCCGTCTATAAAAAGCGGATGATATGTTGGAGAAATAAACGATTTGGATGCTAACCTAATTTTCTGGCAATATATACACCATAACTGTAATATGC
>JALOOU010000049.1 GCA_025454255.1 Desulfobacterales bacterium
CACGCGCGTCACGGGCCAGGTGTTTCGCCCCATCCAGGGCCGGGTGAAGGTCAAGCTGGAGGGCTCCGGCAAAATCGGGGAGCGCTTCATCGGGATCGTGGGCATCCGCGACCCCTACACCATCCGCAACATCGACCGGGTGATCGGCTGGGCCCGCAGCCAGGTCGAGGAGCGCTTCGCCGGAAAGAGCTATCAGCTGCACTACACCATCTACGGCAAGAACGGCGTCATGGGCGACCTGGAGCCGGTGCGCGAGATCCGCTCGCACGAGCTCGGCGTGGTGGTCGAAGGCATCGCCCCCACCCGCGAGATGGCCGAAGAGGTGGCCCTGATCGGTTCGCGCCAGATTTTCTACGCGCGGCTGCCCGAGGTCAAGGGCACGGCCGGAACGGCGGCGTTCATCGTCGACGGCGTTCTGCCCGCGCCGGCGGCCTACATGTGGACCCTGAACCACGTGCTGGCGGTGGACGACCCGATGGAGCTGTTCGCTGTGAAGACGATGACGATCACGGATGGAGACCAGAGATGATGAAAACGACGCCGCTGGCCGAGCTGGCCAAAACGATCCGCAGCAAAAACGCCGGTACGGACAAAATCACCTTCGACATCATTTTCCGTGAAAAGGAAAACTACGAGCGGGTGAAAAAAAGCGGGGTGCTGACGCGTCGGACCGTGGCGGCGCTCTTCAACATCCCGGATGAGCGCATCAGCGACTTTCTGGAGTTCGACCCGGCGCTGGCCATCAAGTTCACCATCTACCGGCGCCAGCCCAGCGGCAGTCCGGGGGAAACCGACATCTTCGGCTGCCAGCAGTACCCTCCGCTGCTGGAGATCCAGGTGCCCACCGTCGGTTGAGCCGGCCGCCGCCGAGGCGGGGCCGGCGGCGACGGCATCAGGCACACCGCGCCCGGCCCCGGACCTCCGCGATTCCGGCCCCGGCAATCAGCGCCAGCAGCATGAGCCCCAGCCCGACCACGCCGGCCCAGCCGCAGCGCTGGTAGGCGAACCCGCTCAAGGTGATGCCCGCCGAGCCCCCCAGGTAGTAGAACAAAATGTAGAGCGCATTCGCCCGGCCGCGGCTGCTGCTCAAGCGCCGGTTCAGGGCGCCGACCGCCGCCGCGTGCACCGTGAAAAATCCGGCGCAAACGCCGCACAAACCCGCGCCCACGGCCCAGGCGCTGGGGATGCGGGTGGCAACCAGCGCTGCGGCAAAAACCGCCGCCCCGACGCACAAGGTGGCGCCGCTGCCCAGGCGGTTGCTGACCCGTCCGGAGAGCGGCGCGACGACCACGCCGATGAGATAGGCCAGGTACATGAACGTGACGAAGTTGGTCGAAAACCCGAACGGCGGGCCGGAGAGATAAAACGGCAGGTAGTTGAAGAGGCCCGAAAAAACGAAAAACGCACAGAATGCCACCGCATATATGCGCAGCAGGTCGGGGCGAGCCAGCAGGCAGAGGAACCCCACCCCCTGATCCGGTTCGGGCCGCTCGCTGGCTTCACGGGGCAGCCAGCGCAGGGCGGCGAGCGTAGCGGCGGCGACCAGCGCCGACACGCTGACGAACGCATACCGCCAATTGAGCGGCGGGTGGATGAACCCGCCGATCAGCCGGCCCATCAGTCCGCCCACCACGGTGGCGGCGACATAGGAGCCCATCACGACGCTGAGGCGGTCGGCCGGAAGACTGCGGGCCAGGTAGGCCGCCAGGCAGGTGGTCAGGGCGGGGATGAAAAGCCCCTGGACGAAGCGGAAGGCGACCAGCAGCGCGATGTCGTGGGTCAGTGCGACGAACAGCCCGAAGACGGCCACCACCGCGCCGCCGACCGCGATCAGCGGCTTGATCCGGGTGCGGTCGGAGAGCCGGCCGAAGGGCAGGTTGGACAGGGCGATCCCCAGGATGACGGCCGACACGGTCAGGGAGGCCCGCTTCTCGTCGACGCCGAACTCCTGCCGAATCACCGGCAGCACGGGCTGGGTCAGATAGATGGCGGTGAAAGCGGCCGAGACGAGCGTAAAGACCAGGGCCTGCAGGCCGAAAAAACCGATACGGTGCGCGGGCATCGGCCTAACCCGACGCCGGCGGCCTGCGGGCCGCGGCCCTCATCGGACTCCGGCCGCCGTACGGCCCGCCCGCCGCCTCACGGCTTCACCCGGATGTTTCCGGAATAGCGCTTGACGGTGGCGTCGTCCACGCACTGGTCCAACTCCTCGGCACTGATCTCCTTGGGGTCTTTCAGGGCCTCGATCGGGCAGATGAACTCGTTTCCGGCCAAATCCCGCACCCGTACATAAACCGACTCGTCCTTGTCTTCCGCCATGGCAGCATCCTTTCCGAAGTCTCGGTGAACGGCCAAACCTATGCCGATCCGCCGCGCTTGGCAAGCCCTATCTGCCTGGCGGCTGATGAACCTGCCCCGGGCCGGTAGCGCCTCTCGGCCCGGCGGCTCATCGCGCCCCGGAGCAGGACTTGATTCCGCGACAACCGGACGATAAAGTAGCGCTGAAGCGAGCGGGAAAAAGGCTCTGCCGACAGCCCCACCCGGCGAAGAAGACAAGGCGCGATGAACCCCTTCAAGACATGCCCGCTCTGTGAGGCGACCTGGACGGACCGCGAGCGGTTCCTGGCGGACCCCGATCTCGAGCTGATCGGCTATCAGGTTGATTTCGAAGATGTGGCGCTGGGCCTTTTCCTCTTCAACCACCACTGCTGCGGCACCACGCTGGCCATACGCGCAAAGGGTTTCAGAGACCTTTATGAGGGGCCGTTTTTCAGCGACCGGAAAACCGGCACGGAGGCCTGCCCGGGCCATTGCCTGCGCTGCACGGAGCTGAGCCCCTGCCCGGCCGCGTGCGAATGCGCTTGGGTGCGGGAGGTGCTGCAGCGGATCCGGCAGTGGCCGCGTCCCTCCTCGCAGCACTCTTGCGCCGGAGCCGGCGGATGAGAGCCGCAGCGCTCCGCCCCGAGCGAACCGCCATCGTCAAGGAGACCCGCAATGCTGCTGGATTGGTTCAGCGCCCTTCATCCCGTGCTTCAGGCGCTGGGCGCGACGATCTTCACCTGGTTTCTGACGGCCCTGGGGGCCGGCCTCGTCTTCTTCTTCAAAACCATCCACCGCAAGGTGCTGGACGGGATGCTGGGCTTTGCCGCGGGCGTCATGATCGCGGCGAGCTACTGGTCGCTCTTGGCGCCGGCCATCGAAATGGCGGAGGCCGACGGCGGCCCCGCTTGGGTCCCGGCCGCAGCGGGTTTTCTCGCCGGCGGCCTCTTCATCTGGCTGGTCGACCGGCTCCTGCCCCATCTGCACCCCGGCCTGCCGACCCGTTCCGCCGAAGGCATCCACACCGGTTGGCGGCGCAGCATTCTCCTGGTGCTCGCCATCACCATCCACAACATCCCGGAAGGCCTGGCCGTGGGGGTCGCTTTCGGCGCCTTGGCGGCCGACCTGCCCTCCGCCTCGCTGGCGGGGGCCATGGCGCTGGCGTTCGGCATTGGGATCCAGAACTTTCCCGAAGGGGCGGCGGTCTCCGTTCCCCTTCGGCGCGAGGGGCTCTCGCGCCGCAAGAGCTTCTGGTACGGGCAGCTCTCGGGCATGGTGGAGCCGCTGGCAGGCGTGGCCGGGGCCCTGGCGGTGGTGCTGATGCGGCCGATCCTGCCCTATGCTCTGGCCTTTGCCGCCGGCGCCATGATTTACGTGGTGGCCGAGGAGCTGATCCCCTCGGCCCGGCGGGATGAGCACAGCGACTTCGCCACGGTGGGGGTCATGCTGGGCTTTGCGATCATGATGAGCCTCGACGTGGGGCTGGGGTAGGCCCATGGACCCGCAGCTGTTGGACCTCCTCGGCAAGGGCTGCCTGCTGGGGCTGGCCGCCGGGTTCTCGCCCGGCCCCCTCACCGTGCTCGTGATCGGCGAAACCCTCCGGCACGGCCTGCGCTCCGGGCTGCAGGTGGCCATCGCCCCCATCCTCACGGACATCCCGATCATCCTGATGGCCATGCTCGCATTGGAGCGTTTGCTGGGCTGGCCGTTCGCGCTGGGGGCCGTTTCCCTCGCCGGCGGGGCTTTTCTTCTATGGTTGGGCTACCGCAGCCTGCGGGTCGCCGGGGTCGACATCCCAGCGGCCGGGGGCGAGCCCCATTCCATCCGCAAGGGAATCGCGATCAATCTGCTCAACCCGAACCCCTATGTCTTCTGGGTCAGCGTCGGCGTGCCCGCCATTCTGAACGCGCTTGCCGTCTCCTGGGGACATGTCGCCGCCTTCCTGGGGGCCTTCTTTTTTTGCATCGTGGGTTCGAAGGCGCTTCTGGCCAAGCTCGTGCACGGCTCGCGCGCCTTCATGCGCAGCGGGGTCTACCTCTGGAGCATGCGGCTGCTGGGGGGGCTGCTCATGGGCTACGGCCTGCTGCTGATGAAGGACGGGGCCGCCCGGATCCTCGGGGGGTGACGGGCCGGCCGCCGCGTCGCAAATGGCCGACAGCGGCCGGCGGGCCTCATTTGTTCCAGAGGCCGCGCTCAATCAGAACGGCCCGCAGGGTCTTCAGGGCGACATTCGCGGCCGGCATGCCCCCATAGACAAAGGTCTGGAAAATCACCTCGGCGATCTCCTCGGGCCGGCAGCCGACGTTGAGCGCCGCCTGGATGTGCAGCTTGAGTTCGTCCGGGCGGGAGAGGACCGTCAGGCAGGCCACCGTGACAAGCTGGCGGGTGCGGTGCGGGATCTTCTCCCGGGCGTACATCCCGCCGGTGATGAAAAGAGAGAGCTCCCTGGCCAGCTCCTTGTCGAAGGCCTTCCACAGATCGAAAGGACGCTCGTCGCGGACGTCCTTGAAATAAAGCTCCGCCGTCTGCTTGGTTTTTTCGACCCGATCTTCCGCCATCCGGACCGCTCCTTTGGTGTGTGGCCCCGGGCTGCGCAGCGGTTTCGGCAGCGCGACCGGCCGCCTCGTTTCAGGTGATCGTGAATTTCGGCCCGCCGCCCCCTTCCGGGCAGCTCCAGAGGATGTTCTTGTACGGGTCCTTGATCTCGCAGGTTTTGCAGTGCAGGCAGTTGGACGGGTTGAGCTTCAACCGCGGGCGGCCGCCTTCCGTCTCCATCTCGTAGACCTGACCGGGGCAGAACCGGGTGCAGGGGCTGCGGAAGGTTTGCCAGCAGCGCGTCACGCACAGCTCCGGGTCGGGGATGAGCAGGTGGCAGGGCTGATCCTCCTCGTGCGTGGCGCCCGAGAGGTAGACGCCGGTGAGCTTGTCTATGTAAAGCTTGCCGTCGAGGTCCGCGACCGGCGCAGGCGCGCTCAGCTGACCGGCCTTCAGCGTGGCGGCGTCGTCGACCGTCTGCATCGGGTCGACCAGCCCGCGGCCCCCGGTGAGCAGCTGCGCCCCGACAGCGATGAACTTGCCCAGCCCTTTGCGCGACAGAGCCTGGCCGAAGTTGCGCGCAGCGAACAGCTCGCTGCGGATCCAGCTGGCCGCCATCCGGTCGGCATACCCGCGCAGCACGGCCGCGGAGGCGTCTGCCCGCTCCAGGGCGTCCAGGGCGGTCTCGGCGGCCAGCATGCCCGACTTCATGGCCGTGTGGATTCCTTTCAGGCGCCGGGTGTTCAGCATGCACGCGCTGTCGCCGACGACGAGGGCGCCATCCATCGCCAGTTGGGGCATCGTGTACCAGCCCCCGGCCGCCAGGGTCTTGGCTCCCTGCTGCAGCACCTTGCCGCCGCGGATCAGCCCGACGATCAGCGGGTGGCGTTTGAAGCGCAGAAACTCCTGGTAGGGCTCGAGCATCGGGTTTTCGTAGTCGAGCCCCACCACCAGCCCGAGCGCGACGCGGTTCTCCCGCATGCGGTAGAGAAACCCTCCGCCCTTGGTGTCCAGCCCCAGCGGAAATCCGAAGGTGTGGATCACGGTGAAGGGCGAGTCCTGAAACGCGTTGGCGGCCGGCAGTTCGATCACCTCCTTGACGGCGGTCTCGAAGGTCTGGGGCATCTTGCCGTCGCAAAGGCCGAGCCGTTTGCCGACCTCCCGCATCAGGCTGCCTTTGGGTCCCTCGCCCAACACCGTCACGGCGGCGCGCAAATCGACCCCGGGTTCCATGTTGGACTTGGGCGTGCCGTTCTTGCCGATGCCCTTGTCGCCGGTGCGCACGCCGACAACGCGCCGTCCGCTCTCGTCGTAGAGGGCCTCGACGCCGGCGAACCCGGGAAAGATGTTGACCCCCAGCTCCTCGGCCACGGTCCCCAGCCAGGCGCAGAATTTGGAGAGGCTGATGACGGCGCACCCCGCGTTGTGCATGAAGGCGGGCGTGAGGGGCAGCCGGATCTGGCCGCGCGGGGTGAGATAGAAAATTCCGTCCCGCAGGTCCGTCTCCTCGATCGGGCAGCCGCGCGTCGCGTAGTCCGGCAGGAGCTCCGTGAGCGCTTTGAGGTCGAGCACGGCCCCGCTCAGCGAGTGCGCCCCGATCGATTCGGCTTTCTCGATAAGGCAGATCTCGACCTCCCGGCCGGCCTGCGCCGCCAGCCGTTTCAGGTGGATGGCCCCCGCCAAATTGGCGGGTCCGCCCCCGACAAACACCACATCGAATTCCAGCTGTTCGCGTTGCATCTTTCAGCCCCCGGGGTGGCCGCAGCCTTCAAGATTTGATTTTTCGCACGGCGGCGCTGATCTCCGGCACCACCTGAAAAATGTCGCCGACGATGCCGACATCGGCCTTCGCGAAAATCGGCGCCTCCGCATCCTTGTTGATGGCCACGATCACCTTGGAGGTGGACATGCCGGCCAGGTGCTGGATCGCACCGGAAATGCCGCAGGCGATGTAGAGCGCGGGCGAGACGACCCGCCCGGTCTGGCCCACTTGGTCGCTGTGCTTGCGCCAGCCCTCGTCCACCGCCGAGCGCGACGCCCCGACCGCACCGCCCAACGCCGCCGCCAGCTCCTCCAGCGGCCCGAAGTTGCCGCCCGTGCCGCGGCCGCCGGAGACGATGACTTCGGCCTCGGTCAGCTCGACCTTGCCGCCGGTGTCCATCTGCTTCTCCACCACCGTCGTTTTCACGCTGCCCAGCTGGACCGGGGGCGTCTCGACGACGGCGCTGCGGGCGACCCGCTGGATCGGCATGACGTTGGGCCGCAGCGCGATCACTTGCGGGGCGCCTTTGATCGTCACGTCGGCGAAGATCTTGCCGCCGAACATCGGCCGCGTGCAGGTGATCGCGCCGCCCTGCACCGCCACCGCGGTGCAGTCCATGGCCAGGCCCGCATCCCAACGGGCCGCCAAGCGCGCCGCCAGATCCTTGCCCTGGGCCGTGGCGCCGATGACCACCACTGCCGGGGCGTGGGGCGCCAGGGCGGCGGCCACGCCGTTGGCATACGCGTCGGTGCGGTAGTCCGCCAGGCCCGGGTCGTCCAGGACCAGGACCGCGTCGGCCCCGAAGGCCTGGATCTCGCCGGCCAGGGCCTCGACGCCCGACCCCACGACGACCGCCGTCAGGTTGCAGGAGAGGGCGTCGGCGATGCGCCGGCCCTCGCTCACGACTTCGTAGGAAACCTTGCGGAACGCACCGTCCCGCTGCTCCGTAATCGCCACCACGCCGTTTGCCATGGAGTTCTCCTTTCCATCCGCCTCAAGGCCTAGATCAGTTTCGCTTCGGTATGCAGAATCCGGACAAGCTCGGCCGCGGTCGCCGCGGGGGTCTCGGCGCGGATCATGCGCACCGCCTTGCGCTCCGGCGGCAGCCGCAGCGCCTGGATGAGCACTTTGCGGCCGGCCGCACCCACCGCAGCGGGGTCGAGCCCCAGCTCCGCAACCGTTTTCACCTCCAAAGGCTTCTTCTTCGCCTTCATGATACCCGGCAGCGACGCGTAGCGCGGCTCGTTCAGGCCGCGCTGGGTCGTGAAGAGCGCCGGCAGCGGCGCCTCCACCACCACGGTTCCGCCCTCGACGACGCGGTGGCAGCGGATCCTGCCGTCCAGCACCTCGGCCTTGTTGACCAGCGAGATCTGCGGGATGTTTAAAAATTCGGCCACCGCGGCCCCGACCTGGTAGTTGTCCTCATCCACCCCCCGCTGGCCGCAGATGATCAGATCGAAGGCGAGCCCCTTGACGGCGGCGGCCAGCAGTTTGGCCGTGGCCAGGGCATCGCTGCCCTCCGCCAGGGGATCGTGGACATGCAGGCCCTTGTCGGCGCCCATGGCCAGCGCCGTGCGGATGGTCTCCTGGGCCTTCTGCGGGCCGACCGACACCACGGTGACGCTGCCCCCTTTGGCCTCCCTGATGCGCAGGGCCTCCTCCACGGCCAGTTCATCGTAGGGGTTCATCACCCATTTGATCTCCTCCTTCTTGATCGACACCCCGTCGCCGGCGATCTGCACGAGAGACTCCGTGTCGGGCACCTGCTTCACCAGGACGACAATATCCATGCGCAGCTCCTTTCATGATGGCCTCAGCCGTCGGTCCGTCGCCCGAAAGCTATCTTCTCCGTCGACGCGCCGACCGGCGACTGGCTGACCGATGACGGTTTTAGCGGTTGGCTTTGCGTATGCCCAGCTGATCCAGGGCGATGATCCACTTGCATATGTTGGCCGAGCCCTCCACCATGGTGTAGGTCGGCGCATCGCGGAAATAGCGCGCCACCGGGTATTCGGTCGAGTACCCGTAGGCGCCGAGAATCCGCATGGCGTAGTTCGCGCACTTGGTGACGACCTCGCCGGCAAAGTATTTCGCCTGGGCGACGTCCAGCCCGTTGTCTAGTCGTCCCTGATCCTTGGCCCAGGCCGCCTTGTAGACCAGCAACCGCGCCGCTTCGATTTCGGCCGACATCTGTGCGATCAGGTCCTGGTTCATCTGGAACTCGCCGATCTTCTTGCCGAACTGTTTGCGGTCGTTGGCATATTTGACGGCCGTGTCCAAACAGGCCTGCGCCAGACCGACCGCCCCGGCCGCCGCCGAGAGCCGGGTCTGGTTCAGCGAGCTGAAGACGATCCGGGCCCCATCGCCCGGGGCGCCCAGGATATTCTCCTTGGGGATGCGGCAGTCCGTGAGGAACACCTCGCCGGTCGGCGAGGAGTGGGAGCCCATCTTGTCCAGCTGGGTGGTTTTCACGCCGTTGAACGTCTTGGGCTCCAGCACGAAGGCCGACAGCCCCTTGGACTCTTTACTGCGGTCGGTATAGGCATAGTAGATCAAGACGTCGGCCACGTGGGCATTGGAGATCCAGGTCTTGGAGCCGTTGAGCAGCCAGTGGTCGCCCTTGTCCTCGGCGCTGGACTGCATGGCCATCACATCCGAGCCGGCGTCGGGCTCGGTGATGGCGAAGCCGCCCACGTATTCGGCCCTAACGAGCTTGGGGATGTACTTGCGGCGCAGGGCCTCGCTGCCGTATTTGTAGATGGTGAAGGCGCATCCCAGGGTCTGCATGTTGACCTGCACCCTCAGGGAACTGGAGGCCCGGGCGATCTCCTCGCTCACGATCATGGCGGCCAGGAAGCCCATGCCCTCGCCTTCGTATTCCTCGGGGATCACGGTGCCGAAGAACCCCAGGTCTCCCATGGGTTTGAGGGCCTCCTTGTAGGGGAAGTGATGCAGCCGGTCCCATTCGCCGGCGTGGGGCGCGATCTTTTTTTCCGCAAACTCACGGACGGCCTTGCGCAGCATCTCGAGTTCTTTTGAAAGTGCAAAATCCATCGGTGGCTCTCCTCCTTGGGTACCGTGATGTCGATCCCTCTCACATGCTCGCAGCGCATGCGAGGCGCATCATAACGGGAAGAACTGCGAAAATCAAGACGCCAAAAGCTCGTTTTTCCCACCCGCTCCGGTTTCCCGGAGGTCATGTTCCGCGACACGCGCAAGCACTCTTCCGCCGCTGCGCGTCTCGGGGGCGCCTCCGCCGAAAAGGTGTTTGACGCTGATGGGTTGCCGGATTATTATTTGAATTGGTTTCATGATCCCGTCTGACACGGCTGGGGGTCCCGCCATGGCGGGATTGCAGGCCTCTCGAACGTGCTCACAACCTAATTAGGTTGCTGCGCTTTCGATGCGGCCTGCGCTTTGCCCGCAAACCGTGATCCGAGATTGGGAGACCACTTCTACCCAATCCACTCTCCGGTGGAGGCAGCGCCTGACATCCGATCGACCGAAAAGCACGCCATGACCCCCGAGGATGAAGCCCTGTTCCGCAAGGCCGCCGACAGCCTGCCGCCAGCAGCCGCGCTGGAATTGCACCTGACCTCGGACCCGCGCAGCAGCCGACTGGAGCAGTTCTGCAACCGCCTCTGCGCCCTGATGCCCGCGCTGCGGGTCGCCCGCGAGCAGAGGCAGGGGCCCGGGCCGCCGGCACTCGTTCTGCCCGCCGGGCTGCGCTTCCTGGGGGTCCCCACCGGGGCCGAAGCGGCGCCGTTCAGCGAGCTCTTGACCGGCCGAACTCCTGCGGCCCCACCGGAAATTCTCGCGCGCATCGCCGCCATGGCCCTTCCGGCAGCCCTGGACGTATTCGTCCTGCCCCGCTGCACCTACTGCCCGACCGCCGTCCGCCGGCTCGCCCCGCTGGCCGCCGCCTCCCCGCTGATCCGGCTTTGCGTCATCGACGGCGCCCTCTTCCCGGAGCTGGCCGACCGCGATCGCATCCAATCCGTCCCGACCGCGGTGCTCGACGGCCGTTTCCGGTGGTCCGGGGCGATCAGCCTCGAGGAGGTCGCCGCGCTGCTAGTCACGCGCGACCCGGCCGACATCGGCCCCGTGTCGTTGGAACTGATGCTCAAGGAAGGATCGGCGCAGCGGGTGGCTGAAATGATGTGCGAACGCAACGCGGTCTTTCCGGCCCTGCTGGAGCTGATGCGCCACGCTCAGTGGCCGGTGCGCCTGGGGGCTATGGTGGCCATCGAAGCGCTTTCCGGATTGAGCCCCGCGTTGGGGCGGGAGGCGCTGGAGCGGCTGTGGGGCGGGTTCGAGGCGGAACCGGAGCCGGTGCAGGGGGACATCCTGTTCCTGTCGGGCGAAGTCGGGGGCGCGTGGCTGCGGCCGGCAATCCGCCGGGCCATACGGCAGGCCCGCTCTGCCGAAATAAAGGAGGCGGCCGCCGAGGCCCTGGAGAAGGTCGGCGGCGGAGGCGGGCCGCCGTAGCCCCGCGGGTCGAACCCGGAAAAGATGCCCGCCGCCGTGCCCCGCCTCCACAAAAAAAAAGCCCCGGCTCTAAGGCCGGGGCGCGGAGCAAACCGCCTACTCCTCGGTTTCCTTTTTCTTGGCTCGTGTTTCCTTCGGCGTCGGAGCGCCTTCGCCCGGTGCAGCCGCCGGGGCGGTCTTTTTGCGCGCCGCGCGCTTGGGCGCATCGCCGCCGGCCGCACTCGCTTCCGCGCCGGCCGCCGCCGTCGACGCCTCTTTCGGCGTCGGTTTTTTGGCCGCTTTTTTCTTGCCGGATGCGGTCGCTGCGCCGGCCTTCTTCTTGGGCTTCTTCTTGGGCTTCTCTTCAGCGGCGCCGACCAGTTCGATCAGCGTCATGGGTGCGGCGTCGCCGGGGCGCGGCCCGAGCTTCACCAGCCGGGTGTAGCCGCCGGATATCTTCCCGAAACGCTCGCCCGCTTTTTCGAACAGGGTGTGAACCACTGTTTTTTCCTGGACGATCGCCAGCGCCTGGCGCCGCGCGTGCAGGTCCCCGCGCTTGGCCAGCGTGACCAGGTGGTCCGCCCAGCGCCGCAGCTCCTTGGCCTTGGTGTCGGTGGTGCGGATGCGGTCATGCTTGAACAAGGAGGTCACCAAATTGCGGAACAGCGACTTGAGGTGACTCGTTTTACGGCCCAGTTTGAGTCCGGCCTTGCGGTGTCTCATAAAACCGATTACGCTCCTTCCTGACCCTCTGCCTGCGGCAGCGTGAATCCGTCCAGCTTCATCCCCAGCGACAGGCCCATTTCGGAAAGCACTTCTTTGATTTCGTTGAGCGACTTGCGCCCGAAGTTCTTGGTTTTCAGCATTTCGGACTCGGATTTGCTCACCAGCTGCCAGATCTGGTGAATGTCCGCATTTTTGAGGCAGTTGGCGCTGCGCACCGAGAGCTCCAGCTCATCCACGCTGCGATTGAGGTTCTCGTTGAATTTGGGCATCTCGCGGCCGTCGTGCGTGCGCGCGGGTTCGGGCTCGCGCCCCTCGTCGAAATTGATGAAAATGCTCACCTGCTCCTTCAATATCTTGGCGGCATAGGCGACGGCATCCTCCGGCAGGATGCTGCCGTCCGTCCACACCTCCATGGTCAGCTTGTCGTAGTCGGTGCGCTGCCCGACGCGGGCATTGCCCACCACGTAGTTGACCCGGCGGATCGGCGAAAAAACGGCGTCGATCGGGATCGTTCCGGCCGGGGCGTCCTCCTCTTTGTTGGCTTCGGCCAGCGCGTAGCCTCTGCCGGTCTTGACCGTCATGGTCATCTTCAGCGACACTTTGTCGGCGAGGGTGGCGATGTGCTGCTGCGGGTTGAGCACGGTGCAACGGCCGTCGTCGCTCACGATCTGACCGGCGGACACCTCCCCCTCCCCCGTGACATCGAGGCGCACGGTCTTGGGTTTGGGGTCGTCCACCTTGAAACGCACCTCCTTGAGATTGAGCAGGATCTCGGAGACGTCTTCCAACACGCCGGGGATCACGCTGAACTCATGCATCACACCGTCGAACTTCACCGCGGTTACGGCCGCGCCATGCAAGGAGGACAGAATGATCCGGCGCAGCGAGTTGCCGATCGTGATCCCGAACCCACGCTCCAGCGGTTCGCATACGAATTTGCCGTAGGTCGGGTTGCTGGTGACCTGTATTTTTTCGGGCCGGATGATCTGCTGCCAGTTCAGGTACATGATTGCATCGGACGGCATCTTGGATTCTCCTCGTTTCCTCGGGGTTTGCTCCGGCGGGGCCTCCGGAAGCCGCCTCCGCCGCCTGCCGCACCTTCCGGGCGGTCTCAGTCCCGCTACTTGGAATACAACTCGACGACGAGCTGCTCCTGCATCGGCATGGTCAGGTCTTCACGCACCGGCATGCCTTTGACGATGCCTTTGAGATTGTCCTTTTCCAGATCCAGCCAGGCGGGAACCCCCCGCCGCACCACGGCGTCCAGCGAATCCTGCAGGTTCTGGATTTTTTTGCTCCGCTCCCGGACCTCCACGATATCGCCGACCTTCACCTGGAAGGAGGGGATGTTCACCTTCTTGCCGTTGACGAGAAAATGGCTGTGCTGAACCAGCTGGCGGGCCTGGGTGCGCGAGTTGGCGAACCCCAGGCGGTAGACGATGTTGTCGAGCCGGCTCTCCAACGCGAGGAGCAGATTGGTCCCGGTGATGCCCTTGCGGCGCTCGGCCCGCTCGAAGAACAGATGGAACTGCTTTTCCGTCAGACCGTAGATCCGCTTGATCTTCTGTTTTTCACGCAGCTGGATACCATAATCCGACATTTTGCGCCCACGGCGTTCGCCGTGCTGGCCGGGCGGGTACGAGCGCCGGTCAAAAGCGCACTTGTCCGAATAGCACCGGTCTCCCTTTAAAAACAGCTTGACGTTTTCGCGTCGGCACATCCGACAATCCGAACCGCTGAACTTTGCCAAAGTAGCCTCCCTGTGAAACGATGACGTGAGGGGTGCGCAAGCGCCCCGGGCCTAAACCCGCCGGCGCTTTGGGGGCCGGCACCCGTTGTGGGGGATGGGCGTCACGTCCTTGATGGAGATGACGTTGAATCCGGTGTTTTGGAGGGCCCGCAGGGCGGATTCACGGCCGGGGCCGGGCCCCTTGATGAAGACCACGACGGTTTTCATGCCCTGTTCGATGGCCTTCTTGGCCGCATTTTCGGCCGCCACCTGCGCGGCGAAGGGGGTGCTCTTGCGCGAGCCCTTGAACCCGAGCACCCCGGCGCTCGACCACGCCACGGTGCCGCCGGTGTTGTCGGTGATCGTCACGATCGTGTTGTTGAAAGTGGACTGGATGTGAACCACGCCGCTGGCGACGTTGCGTTTCACCTTCTTCTTCGCTTGGGACCCTTTGGTTGCCATAAATCCGATTACCTTGTCTGCGTTGTACGCGTGATGGCCAAACCGGAGCGCGGGCGCCCCTATTTCTTGGTGAGGACCTTTTTCTTGACCGTGGCCCGCCGCGGGCCCTTGCGCGTGCGCGAGTTCGTGTGGGTGCGCTGACCGCGCACGGGCAGCCCCTTGCGGTGACGCAACCCGCGGTAGCAGCCCAGGTCCATGAGACGCTTGATGCTCATCGACAGATCGGTGCGCAGCTCGCCCTCGACCTTGAGCTCACCGTCGATCACCTTGCGGATGCTGTTGATCTGCGATTCGGTCAAATCATCGGTTTTGGTGTTCCCGTCGATGTCGAGCTGGGCCAGGATCTTTTGAGAGGTGGACTGCCCAATCCCGTAGATGTAGGTCAACCCGATTTCAATCCGCTTGTTTCTGGGCAAATCGACGCCCGCTATGCGTGCCACGGTTGCAGCCCTCCTTATCCCTGCCGCTGTTTATGCCGTTTGTTCTCGCAGATCACCCGCACGACGCCTTTGCGACGCACGATCTTGCATTTGGGGCATATTTTCTTCGCTGACGCCCTGACTTTCATCGGTGGTGTCTCCTTCTGCGGACAGATGACGCCGCGGCCGCTGGGCGGCCGCCGCAGCGCTGCGTTCGATTCACTTGGACCGGTAGACGATGCGCCCGCGGGTGAGATCGTAGGGCGAGAGCTCCAAGGTCACCTTGTCCCCCGGCAGGATCTTGATGAAATGCATGCGCATCTTTCCGGAGATATGGGCCAGCACCTGGTGCTTGTTCTCGAGCTCCACTCGAAACATCGCGTTGGGCAGCGTCTCGAGCACCACGCCGTCGACCCGTATCGCTTCCTCTTTCGCCATTGCTTGCTCCCGCTTGCGCCCTGTGCCACCGGCCTTTCCGGCCGATGGCCCCCGGTGGCTACTGCCGTCCCCGGATGCGGCCGCTGCCGCCCTTCAGGAACCCCTCGTAATGCCGCGTGAGCATGTGGCTCTCGATCTGGGAAATCGTGTCGATCGCCACCCCCACCACGATCAGCAGCGCCGTGCCGCCGAAGTAAAACGGCACGTTGAACTGGCTGATCAGCACCGACGGCAGCACGCAGATCACCGACACGTAAACCGCGCCCCCCAGGGTGATCCGGCTGAGCACCCGGTCGATGTGCTCGGCCGTGCGCCGGCCGGGACGGATGCCGGGGATGAACCCGCCGGCCTTCTTCATGTTGTCGGCCACATCCGTCGGGTTGAAGGTCACCGCCGTGTAAAAGTAACAGAAGAAAATGATGAAACCGACAAAGATCAGCTCGTATAGGAGCTGGCCGGGCATGAGCGCGTCGGCGACGGACTTCATCCAGGGCACGTTGATGAAGCTGGCGATCGTCGCCGGGAACATGATGATGGAGGAGGCGAAAATCGGTGGGATGACGCCGGCGCTGTTGATTTTGAGCGGCAAGTGCGTGCTCTGGCCGCCGTACATGCGCCGGCCGACCACGCGCTTGGCATATTGCACCGCTATCCGGCGTTGTCCCTGTTCGACGAAAATGATCACCCCGATGACGGCCACCATCATCACGACCAGCAGGATCACGAGAAAGATGCCGATTTCACCGGTGGAGAGCAGCTGAAAGGTCTGCCCGATGGCCACTGGCATCCGGCACACGATGCCGGTGAAAATGATGAGCGAAATGCCGTTGCCGATGCCCCGCTCGGTGATCTGCTCCCCCAGCCACATGATGAACGCCGTGCCGGCCGTGAGGGTGATAACCGTCATCAGACGGAAGCCCCACCCCGGTGTCAGCACCACGGCCGCGCCGCCGGGGGCCGTCATGGTCTCGAGGCCGACGGCGATGCCCAGGCCCTGGATGATGCTCAGCACCACCGTGCCGTAGCGCGTGTACTGGGTGATCTTCTTGCGCCCGGCCTCGCCCTCCTTCTTGAGCTGCTCCAAATGGGGCACGACCACGGTCAACAGCTGCAGGATGATCGAGGCGCTGATGTAGGGCATGATGCCCAGCGCGAAGACCGAGAGCCGCTCCAGCGCCCCCCCCGAAAACATGTCGACCAGCCCGAGCAGCGTCCCCTTGGCCGCGGCGAAGATGGAGGCCAGCGCCGTGCTGTCGACCCCCGGCGTCGGCACCTGCACCCCCACGCGGTAGACGATCAGCATCGCCAGGGTGAAGGTGATGCGGCGCTTGAGCTCGGGGATCTTGAAGATGTTGGCAAAACCGCCGATCATGCCGCACCCTCGATCTTCCCGCCCGCCGCTTCGATTTTCTCGCGCGCGGCGCGGCTGACGAGCGCCAGTTTCACATGCAGCGGCCGGCCGATCTCACCGTTGCCGAGCAGCTTGATCCCGTCCCACTCCCCCTTGACGAGTCCGGCCTTCACCAGCGCCGCGCCGTCCACCACCGCCCCGCTTTCAAAGCCGGCGAGATCGCGCAGGTTGACCACGGCGATCCGCTTGCGGAAAATATTGGTGAACCCGCGCTTCGGCACCCGCCGCTGCAAGGGCATCTGGCCGCCTTCGAACCCGGGCGGGGTCTGCCCCCCCGAGCGGGCCTTGTGGCCCTTGCTGCCCCGCCCGGCGGTTTTGACCCAGCCGGATCCGACCCCGCGCCCGACGCGCCTGGACTTCGCACGCGACCCGGGCGCCGGTTTGAGTTCATGCAGCTTCATGCCTTCCTCTCCTCTGCCGTCACCAGGTGGGACACTTTTCGGACCATGCCCCGGATGGCCGGCGTATCTTCGAGCTCCACCGACTGCTGCAGGCGGTTCAACCCCATGCCCCGCAGCACACGGCGCTGCTTCTCCGGCCTGCCGATCATGCTTCTGACCAACGTGATTTTCAGTCTTCCCGACATACCCTGTTTCCTTATGCCTGCGGCGCCGGCAAGCGGTGGGAACCGCCTACGCCACCTGCTCGAGGCTCACGCCGCGGCGCGCCGCCACTTGTTCCCGGCTCTCCAGCTGCTGCAGCCCCTGGACCGTTGCCCGGACCAGATTGTGCGGATTGTGAGAACCGATGCATTTGGTTAGGATGTTCTGCACCCCGACCGCTTCCAAGACGGCGCGCACCGCTCCGCCGGCGATCAGCCCCGTGCCCTTGGCCGCCGGCCGAAGCATCACCCGGCCGGCACCGAAGCGGCCCATGACTTCAAAGGGGATCGTCCCCTGTACCAGGGAGACGCTGACCATGTTTTTCTTGGCCTTTTCCACCCCTTTGCGGATGGCCTCCGGGACCTCGTGGGCCTTGCCGAGCCCGAAGCCGACCGACCCCTTGCCGTCGCCGACCACGACGATGGCGCTGAATCCGAAGCGGCGCCCGCCCTTGACCACCTTCGCCACACGGTTGATGTGGACGACCTTGTCGATCAGCTGCTGCTCTTCGCTGCCGTGCTTGAACAAGAGACTGCCTCCTTCACCGGGGGGGAGGGCCGGAACAGCCGGCCTTGCGCCGCCCGTCCGTTAAAACTGCAACCCGCCCTCGCGGGCCCCCTCCGACACGGCCTTGACCCGGCCGTGGTAGAGGAATCCGTTGCGGTCAAACACCACTTTTTCGATGCCCTGGGCCCTGGCCCGCTGCGCCACGAGTTTGCCGACCAGAACGGCGCTGTCCACCTTCTTCGCGGCGGCGGCCTCCGCCATCACGCCCTTCTCCCGGCTGCTGGCGGCCACCAGCGTGCAGCCCCGGGTGTCGTCGATGATCTGCGCATAGATGTGCCGGGCGCTGCGGAACACCGACAGGCGCGGCCGCTCCGGGCTGCCCTTTACACTTTTGCGAATGCGAACCTTGCGCTTGACCCGCTGATCGTTTTTCGTCTTTGCGCCCATGGTCTCGTATTACCCTCGTTCGGTACGGTTACTTGGTTCCGGTCTTGCCGGCCTTTTTCTGGATCCGCTCCTCGGCGTACTTGATCCCCTTGCCCTTGTAAGGCTCCGGCGGCCGCAGCCGGCGGATGGCGGCGGCGGTCCGCCCCAGCTCTTCCTTGTCGATGCCGGCCAGCTTGAGGATCGTATTTTTTTCGACGGTCGCACTCACTCCGGCCGGCAATTCGAAATCCTTGGGCGCGGAAAAGCCCAGCTGGAACACCAGCGTGCTGCCCTTGACCTCCACCCGGTAGCCGATGCCGTTGATCTCAAGCACGCGCTCGAAGCCCTGGGAGACGCCGGTCACCATGTTGGCGACTAGGCTGCGGGTGAGCCCCTGCAGGGCGCGCCCGTTTTTGGTTTCGACCGCCAGCACCACCTCGACCACGCCGTCGCCGATCGTCAGGTCCACGGCCGGATGGAGCGTCCGCGAGAGCTTGCCTTTTTTGCCTTCGACGACCAGTGCCCGGTCCCGGCAGACCACCTGGGTGCCGGGCGGGATCGGAATCGGTTTTTTACCTACGCGCGACATACATGACTCCCTTGCTCGGCAGCGGGCGCCGGGTCAGCTGACGATGCATAGAATTTCGCCGCCGATGTTCTCCCGGCGGGCCTGCTTGTCGGTCATGACACCCTTGGACGTGGACAGGATAGAAATCCCCATCCCGCTCAGCACGGGCTTGAGGCTCTTGCTGCGGGCATACGTCCTACGGCCCGGCTTGCTCGAGCGCTCCAGCACGTGGATGGCGCTGGCCTGTCCGGGGCCGTATTTGAGGTAGACCCGCAGTATACCCTGCTTGCCGTCCTTGAGGAATTTGTAGTTCTTGATGAACCCCTCGTCCTTGAGGATGCGGGCGACCTCCACCTTGAGTTTCGACCCCGGCACGTCCACGCTGCTGAATTTCGCCTTGGCGCCGTTGCGGATGCGGGTCAACATGTCGGCTACTGGATCCGTCATTGTCATACGTGTCTCCTAATCGAAGCGTCCCTTCCGGGGCTCGCCGCACCGTGCCGCTCAGCCCCGGGCGCCCCTGGCCCGGCCGGCGGTCACCAGCTGGATTTGATCACTCCGGGCAGCATGCCGCGGGAGGCCATGTTCCGAAAACAGATGCGGCAGACCCCGAACCGGCGCAAAAAGGCGCGCGGGCGGCCGCAGATCGGGCAGCGGTTGTAGGTCCGGACCTTGAACTTGGGGCGCCGGGCAGCTTTCAGCCTGAGTGACTTCTTTGCCAAATCGTCCTCCTTGAGCAGTCGGATGCCGCCATCAGTTGCGGAAGGGCATTCCCAGCAGACGCAGCAGTTCCTTGCCCTCCTCGTCGGTCTGGGCGGTGGTCACGATGCACACGTTCAACCCTTTGATCTTGTCGATCTTGTCGTAGTCGATCTCGGGGAAGATGATGTGCTCCTTGATGCCTAGCGCGAAGTTGCCCCGCCCGTCGAAGGCCTTGCCCGACACTCCCCGAAAATCCCGCACGCGCGGCAGCGCCACGTTCACCAGCTTCTGCAGAAAGTCGTACATCCGCTCGTGCCGCAGCGTCACCATGCAGCCGATGGGCATGTTTTCGCGCAACTTGAAAGCGGCGATGGACTTTTTGGCCCGCGTGATCACCGGCTGCTGCCCGGAGATGGCTTTGAGCTCCTCGGCGGCCGTTTCCAGAATCTTGACGTTCTGGATGGCCTCCCCCAAGCCCATGTTCAGCACGATCTTGGAGAGCTTCGGAACCTGCATGCGGTTGGTATACTTGAAGGTCTCGATCAGCTGGGGCACGATCTCTTTTTCGTAGCGCTCTTTCATCTGATTCATGGTGTTCCTCCGCCGGCGGCCCTTAGGACTCGATGGCCTCGCCGCATTTGGCGCAGGACCGGGTTTTCTTGCCGTCTTCCAACGTCTTGCGGGTCAGCCGGGTAGCGGACATGCACTTGTTGCACATCAGCATGACGTTCGCCCAGGGAATCGGCGCCTCGCTCTCCAGGATGCCGCCCTGGCGGTTCTTGGCGTTCGGCCGCGTGTGGCGCTTGATGATGTTGACCTTCTCGACCAGAATGCGGTCCTTCTTGCGGATCACTTTGAGGACCTTGCCGATCTTGCCCTTGTCCTTGCCGGCGATCACCTTCACCTTGTCATTTTTCTTGATGGCACATTTCTCGAACTTCATAGCCTGCCTCTTCCATTGGGCACCGGCACCCGTCAAAAACCCGCTAGAGCACCTCGGGGGCCAGGGAAATGATCTTCATGAACCGCTTGGTGCGAAGCTCGCGCGCCACCGGGCCGAAAATGCGCGTGCCGATCGGCTCCTTGGCCTGGTTGATCAGCACCGCCGAGTTCTCGTCGAACCGGATGTAGGAGCCGTCCGCCCGCCGCACCTCCTTGGTGGTCCTGACGACGACGGCTTTGAGGACGTCCCCTTTTTTCACCTTGGCGTTGGGGATGGCCTCCTTTACCGAGACCACGATGATGTCGCCCACCGTGGCGTAGCGGCGTCGGGAGCCGCCCAGCACCTTGATGCAGTAGAGCACCTTCGCACCGGAGTTGTCCGCCGCTTTCAACCGCGTTTCGACCTGGATCATGGCATGCGCTCCTTAGACGGCTTTCTGGACGATCTGGCTGACGCGCCAGCGCTTGGTCCGGCTGAGCGGGCGGGATTCGGTGATCATCACCTTGTCGCCCACCTGGCAGCGGTTGCCCTCATCGTGGGCCGCGAAGGTGTTGCGGCGCTTGATGTACTTGTGGACCAGACGGTGTTTGACCGTACGCTCCACCGCGACGACGACGGTTTTATCCATCTTGTTGCTGACGACGACGCCGACCACCTGCCGTTTGATTCCTCGCTCTTTCATGGTCCCCACTCATGCCTCGGTTTTCTGCGGGTTGACAGCCGCTTCCCGGATCAGGGTCAGGCACCGGGCGAGCTCCTTCTTGGTCTTGCGAATGCGGCTGGGGTTCTCGAGCTGCCCGACGCCGTGCTGGAAGCGCAGGTTGAAAAGCTCCTGCGTCAGATCGCCGACCTTGCGCTGCATCTCCTCCACCGTCAGTTGGCGGATGTCGCCGGCTTTCATTGCGCGTCGCTCCTCTCAACGAATTTGGTCTGGATCGAAAGCTTATGGGCCGCCAGCCGAAACGCCTCGATGGCCAGGCTGCGGGTCACCCCCTGCATCTCGTAGAGGATGCGGCCGCGCCGAACCACCGCCACCCACCCCTCGGGGGCCCCCTTGCCCTTGCCCATGCGCGTCTCGGCCGGCTTCTTGGTGATCGGCTTGTCCGGGAACACCCGGATCCAGATGCGGCCGCCGCGCTTCACGTGGCGGGTCATGGCGATTCGCGCCGCTTCGATCTCCTTGGCATTGACCCACCCGCTGGAGGCCGCCTGCAGGCCGTATTCGCCGAAGGTGAGGCTTCCGCCGCGCCGTGCAACGCCGCGGATACGGCCTTTCATCTGTTTGCGGAACTTGACTTTTTTCGGACTGAGCATCGTCGCCTCTCCTGTAGATTAACCCGCCTCGGCCGTGGGCTGGTCCTTGCGCAGGATCTCCCCCTTGAAAATGGTCACCTTGACGCCTACCACGCCGTAGGTGGTGCGCGCCTCGGCCGTGCCGTAGTCGATGTCCGCGCGCAGGGTGTGCAGCGGCACCCGGCCCTCGCGGTACCATTCGGTGCGGGCGATCTCCGCGCCGCCGAGCCGCCCGGCGCAGACGATCTTGATGCCGAGCGCCCCGAAGCGCAGCGCCGACTGCACAGCGCGCTTCATGGCGCGGCGGAACGCCACGCGCCGTTCCAGCTGGGTGGCCACGTTTTCGGCCACCAGTTGCGCATCGATCTCCGGCTTGCGGACCTCCTGGATATCGATCATGATCTCGTGCGCCGTCAGTTTTTCGATCTCCTTCTTGAGCTGCGCGATCTCCGCCCCTTTCTTGCCGATGACGATTCCGGGGCGCGCCGTGAAGATGCGCAGGCGGATGCGCTTGGTCGATCGTTCGATCTCGATGCGGGACACCCCCGCATGGAAGAGCTTCTTTTTGATGTACTGGCGCAGCGCGTGGTCCTCGAAGATGTAGGTGGCGTAGTTTTTTCCGCCGTACCAACGGGACTCCCACGTCTTAACGATGCCCAGCCTCAATCCGATCGGGTTGACTTTCTGGCCCAAGCTCACTCCTCCTTATGTTAAACTGACGGCTTTTCCGACAACACCACGGTGATGTGGCAGGTCGGTTTCAGGATGCGCGTCCCTCGACCCCGGGCTTTGGTACCCCAGCGCTTGAGTACCGGGCCGTCGTCCGCCATCACGCTGCGCACCACCAACTGGTCCACATCGACCCCGGGCTTCTGGTCGGCATTCGCCAGGGCCGAGCGGATGGTCTTCTCCAGATTCTTCGCCGCCCGCTGAGGCATGAACTTGAGCATGCTCAAGGCCGCCCCGACCGGTTTGCCCGTGACCGCCGCCGACACCTTGCGCACCTTCAGCGACGACAGTCGCAGATATTTTGAAACGGCTTTAGCCTCCATGGCACATCCATCCTTTTGGTTCGGCGGCCGGGTCCGTCACCGGATCAGGCCGCCTTCGTCTTGCGGTCGCCCGAGTGCCCGTGGAAGGTCCGGGTCGGCGAAAACTCGCCGAGCTTGTGCCCGACCATGTTCTCGGAGATGAATACGGGAATGAACTTGCGGCCGTTGTGCACGGCCAGGGTCAGCCCCACCATCTCCGGCACGATGACCGAGCGCCGGGACCAGGTCTTGATCACCCGGTTGCTTCGTGATTCCTGGGACTCCTGGACCTTTTTCAGGAGCTTCGCATCGATGAACGGGCCTTTTTTCAGGGACCTTGCCATACCTTCTCCAACTCTGTGCGTCGCTGCGGGCGGCCGAGCCGCCGGTTCGGACCGGTCGCCGCCCGCCAGCTGGCTTCCGGCCTACTTGCGCCGTTTGACGATCAGCCGATCGCTGGGTTTCTTTTTGCGGGTCTTGAACCCCTTGGTCGGCATGCCCCAGGGGCTGATCGGGTGCCGCCCCCCTGAGGATTTGCCTTCGCCCCCGCCCATCGGATGGTCGATCGGGTTCATGGCCACGCCGCGCGTGTGGGGCCGTTTGCCCAGCCACCGCTTGCGCCCGGCCTTGCCGTAGGAGACATTCTCGTGCTGAAGGTTGCCGACCTGGCCGACGGTCGCCCGGCAGTCCAGCAGCACCTTGCGCACCTCCCCGGAGGGCAGCTTGATCAGCGCGTAGTTGCCCTCCTTGGCCATCACCTGGGCGAACCCGCCGGCGCTGCGCACGATCTGTCCGCCCTTGCCGATCTTCAGCTCGATGTTGTGCACCTGGGTGCCGAGCGGCATGTTGCGCAAGGGCAGGCTGTTGCCAGGCTTGATATCCGCGCCGGGGCCCGCCTCCACCACATCGTCCACCTTGAGGTTGAGCGGTGCCAGAATGTAGCGCTTGTCGCCGTCCGCGTAATGCAGCAGCGCTACCCGCGCCGAGCGGTTGGGATCGTACTCGATGGAAGCCACGCGCGCCGGGACGCCGACCTTGTCGCGCTTGAAGTCGATCAGGCGGTAGTGGCGTTTGTGCCCCCCCCCCCGCTGCCATGCCGTCACCCGGCCGTGGCAGTTGCGTCCGCCGCTCTTGCGCAGGGGCGCCAGCAGGCGCTTCTCGGGCGTGGTCCGCGTGATGTCGTCGAACGCGTCGTAGGTTTGGAAACGCCTCCCCGGAGAGGTCGGCTTGACTTTTTTGATGCCCATTCTCAGCTCCTCGGGATGTTACGCCCCTTCGAAGAAATCGATGCGTTCGCCGGGCCGCAATCGCACGATCGCCTTTTTCCAGTCTCGTTTTTTGCCGCGGATCCGCCCGCGCTGGGTCGTCTTGCCCAGCATCTGCTGCGTGCGCACGGAGGCCACGTGCACCTTGAACGCCTGCTCCACGGCGCGCTTGATCTCGATGCGGTTCGCGCGCCGATCCACCTCGAAGGAGACCTGGTTGTAGAGTTCCTTCTGGACGTTGGTTTTTTCGGTCATCAGCGGCCGAATGATGATGTCGGTCTCTTTCATGAGGCGAGCCTCCCCGCGATCGCCGGAATGGCCGGCTGGAGCAGCACGAGCGTGTCGTATTTCAGCACGTCGTAGACGTTCAGCCCCTCGCAGCGCAGCACCTTGACGGCCTGCACGTTGCGGCTGGAACGCTCGAGGCGATCGTTCGTCTCCGGCGTTACGATGAGCGCGCTCTTCAGCTTCAGCGCTTTCAGCGCGCTCACGACCGCCTGGGTCTTGATGGCGGCCAGATCGAAGTGATCGAGCACGACCAGTGCCTTTTCCTGCAGCTTGCTGCTCAGCGCCATCCGCAGCGCCAGGCGGCGGACTTTTTTGGGCAGCTGGTAGTCGTAGGTGCGCCCATCGGGCCCGAAGATGACCCCGCCGCCCCGCATCAGCGGCGATTTGATGTCGCCGCGGCGGGCCCGGCCGGTGCCCTTCTGCTTGTAAAGCTTGCGGGTGCTGCCGGCAACGTCGCCGCGGTGCTTGACCGTCGGGTGGGCCGAGCGGCGGTTGGCCAGCTGCATGGTCACGACCTCGTGCAGCACGTGCGGCTTGACCGGGACGTTGAAAATCGCGTCCGGCAGGTCGACCTGCGCCACCGGCGTGCCCTCAATGTTGTGGACTTCGATCACTGCCATGTTCCTACCCCTGCGGTTGCACGTGTCCAGCCGTTATCTCTTTTTGGCGACCTTGGGCTTGCGAATGGCCACCAGCCCCGACGCCGGCCCCGGCACGGCCCCCTTCACCATCAGAAGGTTGTCTTCCGGCCGGATGTCGACGATCTCTAAATTCTGCATGGTTTGCGGCGCGACCCCGTAGTGCCCCGGCATCCCCTTGCCTTTGAACACGCGCGACGGCCAGGCGCTCGAGCCGATCGACCCGGGAATCCGATGGCATTTGCTGCCATGCGTCGTGCGGCCGCCGCTGAAGCCCTCCTTCTTGATGACCCCCGCAAACCCTCGGCCCTTGGTGGTGCCCCTCACGTTCACGCGCTCCCCGATGCTGAAGATGCTGTCGACCGTGATCGCCTGTCCGAGCTGGTAGTCTTCGGGGCGATCGACGGGGACCTCCAGCAGGTGCCGGAACAGCGCCTCGCCGCTCTTGCGCATGTGCCCCTGGCGGGGCCGGTTCACCCGCTTGGCCGCAACGACCTCGAAGCCCAGCTGCAGGGCGTCGTAGCCGTCATGCGCCCGCGTCTTGATCTGAGTGACGATGCAGGGTCCAGCCTCGATCACGGTCACCGGGACGAACCGCCCGTCCGCGGCAAAGAGCCCCGTCATCCCCAGCTTTTTACCCATCAGTCCTTTGCACATAGTGCCGCTCACCTTCCTGCCGCCCCGTCCGCCGGGCGCTGGAGTAGCTAAAGCTTGATTTCGACGTCCACCCCGGGGGAGAGGTCGAGCTTCATCAGCGCATCCACGGTCTGCTGCGTCGGCTCCAGGATGTCGAGCAGGCGCTTGTGGGTCCGCATCTCGAACTGTTCCCTGGATTTCTTGTCGACGTGGGGCGACCGCAGCACGGTGTATTTGTTGATCCGCGTCGGCAGCGGGATCGGGCCCACCACCTTCGCGCCGGTCTTGGCGGCCGTGTCCACGATGTCGGAAGCCGATTGGTCCAGCAGCTTGTGGTCGTACGCCTTGAGCCGGATCCGGATTTTCGTGTTCATGATCATGCGTCACCCACTCCTTATGCTACGCAATGACTTCGGAGACGACGCCGGCACCCACCGTGCGGCCGCCCTCCCGAATCGCAAACCGCAGCTCCTTCTCCATCGCGATCGGCGTGATC
>JALOOU010000050.1 GCA_025454255.1 Desulfobacterales bacterium
GCCACCTGGGGCAAACCCGAAGAGTCCTCGGGCGTCTGGCATGCCGTCTACAGTGTAAAATGGCTTCTGACAGGCATTTTTGCGGCCGGCCTTGGGTTTCTGTTCGTCGTCTGGTTTCGGGTCAAGGCGGTCAAAGTGGTGCTGGCAGGGGCGGTGGTGCTGGCCGCGGCCCTGCTCTTCCCGCACGAGCCGCTGATCGCTTTTTCGGCCGGCATCGTCCTCACGACCGTGCTTCTGACGACGACGCGCGGCGAGACCGAAACCTGGTTTCTCGCCACCTGGGACTTCGCCAAGCAGATCACCCCCCTGCTCTTAGGCGGTGTCCTGGTCGCCGGCCTGCTGTTGGGACAACCCGGCTCCGAAGGGATCATCCCCTCCGAGTGGGTCGGCGGACTGGTCGGGGGCAACTCCCTCTGGGCCAATTTCTTCTCGGCCCTGGTGGGGGCCTTCATGTACTTCGCCACCCTGACCGAGGTGCCTATCCTGCAGGGGTTGATCGGGGCCGGCATGGGCAAAGGACCGGCGCTGGCGCTGCTCTTGGCCGGCCCGGCGCTCAGCCTGCCCAACATGCTCGTCATCCGCAGCGTCATCGGCACCCAGAAGACGGTCGTCTACTGCAGCCTGGTGGTGGTCATGGCGACCATTTCGGGCATGATCTTCGGGGCCTATTTTGCATAATGAAATCTCGGCGCACGGTGGCCATCCGCTCGCGGGCGAATTGATTTTTCGTGAGCGTGGTCACCACCCGCGATCCCATCGCGGCTGGATGCCGCCCCCACGAAGTTGAGAAAGCGCCTTCGTCAATACTTATCCGGAGGGACGCATGGCAGAAAACGATGTGTCTCAGATTTTGGTCGGCGGCCATCGCATCGGCATCATCGGCCTGAAACCGGTGCTGGAGGGGGTCGCACGGGAACTCGCGGGACGGCCCGATGAGGAGATCAAGGCCGAGTTGATGAAACGCCTGGGCAAATCGAACTACATCGCCCCCGCGGCCGAAGCGGCCTACGCGGCCGCCTTTTTCCGGGAATACAAGAAATCGATCGGCGAACCCGTCCCGGTGGAGCATTCCGGCGCGCTGCAGATCAAGGTGCTGGGCCCCGGCTGCCCGAGCTGCGACCAGCTTGAAAAGGAGCTGATGACGGTGATGGCGGAGCTCAATCTCTCCGCCGACCTCGACCATGTCCGCGACATCAAGGAGATCGCCTGCTACGGGGTCATGGGCAGCCCGGCGCTGGTCATCGACGGCAAGGTGGTCGCGGTCGGGCGCGTGCCGCCGAAATCCCGCGATCTGCTCAGTGCCGGGTAAAAATCGCGGCTGGAAGCCGCTCCCTCAAACAATATGCCCGAATCCAGATCAACTGCGAAAGGAGCGTCGGATGAACATCAAAGTGTTGGGCCCCGGCTGCCCCAAGTGCCAGCAGACCGAGAAAATCGTCAAGGAGGCGGTTGCCGAGGCAGGGGTTGACGCCACCGTCGAAAAGGTCACGGATATGCTCAAGATCGCCGAGTTCGGCGTTTTCGGCACCCCGTCGGTCGTGGTGGACGGGGAGGTCAAAAGCGTCGGCAAGATCCCCAGCAAACAGGACGTTAAAAACTGGATTAAAAAATAGCATCAAACGCCCCGGACCCAGAGCAGTTTTTTAAGTGGGAGCGGCTTCCAGCCGCTATCGCCGGGACAGCCACCGAGGCCCCGTGGGCTGGCATTAGGTCAAAAACAACTAGTCTCTATAACAGGAGGAGTGTATGCCTCAAGCGTGCTGTGCAACCGGCAACAACATCATGATTTTGGCCTGCTCGGGGGGGTCCAACGTGGGACAGCTCTCCAACCGGGCGGCGGTGGAACTCACCCAGGAAGGTCTCGGCAAGATGTACTGCCTGGCCGGCATCGGCGGCCGGCTCAAGGGGTTCGTGCAATCGGCCAAGGACGTGCCGGTTATCGCGGCCATCGATGGCTGCAGCGTGGGCTGCGCTAAAGCCATCCTTAAAAATGCCGACATTTCAAGCTATACCCACATCGTTCTGACCGATCTCGGCATCGAGAAAAACAAAGATTTCAACCTGAAGGAGGGGGACCTCATGCGGGTCAAAGAAGCCGTCGTAGCAGCATGCAACAACCAAAAGACTGCATCCGAAGCAGGCTCTTCATCCAAGATCATAGGGTGCTGCGGATGAGAACGCTGCGTAAACCAAGCGGTCCCATCAAGGCATCTCTTGCCGGCCTCGCTTTTTGCTGCCTCTTGTTTCTCTGCGCGGGGCCCGGCACCGGTCTGGCCCAAACCCAGGATTTCAGCCACCTGCCGGTCAAGGGCATGGTCACCCTGATCGACCTGGGGGCGGACCAGTGCGTGCCCTGCAAGATGATGGCCCCGATCCTGGCCAAGTTGGAGAAGGAGTACAAGGACCGCGCAGTCATCGTGGTGATCGACGTCTACAAGCACCGGGACCAGGTCGGCCGTTTCGGCATCCGGGCCATCCCGACCCAGATCTTCTACGATCCAAGCGGCAAGGAAGTCGCGCGCCACGTGGGGTTCATGAGCGAGAAGGCGATCGTGGATCAATTGAGCCGCATGGGGGTCAAATAGTGTCCATCCTTAAACGGAGTCTTTCGGCCCACGCCGGCGTTCTCGCCGGCTCCAGGCCATTCTCTTGCGGGTCATCGCACGCTGTGCCATGTTATCCGCAAACAATTCCTTTTTTGCGGGAGCTGCTTCCAGCCGCGATCATTTCGCGCTCCCGCCGCGGCGGGACTCCCGCTGAAAGAAAGCGCGGCTCACTTGAAAGATTGGCAACTATGCCCGGAAAATTGATTCGGCTCGCTTCCGCGGCCGTTGTGATCGGCCTGCTTCTCTTGGCGGGGGCGACTGCGAACGCCGCGGCCCCGGCAACGGTGGAGAAGCGCTTCCCGGGCCTGGCCTCCGGGGTGTTGCGATCGGCCCGCCTGGTTGCCATGCCGGCCGGGATCCTGTTGAAAATCGATGGGATCGAGATCAAGGCCGCCGACATCGAACGGATGCTCCAGCAGGCCGCAGCCGAGCTGCGGCCCCAGCTCGAAAAAAACCGCTTCTACATCCTGGAGCAGGAGGCCTCGCAGCGGATCATCGTGCGCGAGGCGCGGGCGCTGCCGGGGACCCCGGCCGACCTGCCGGACGATCAGGCCGTCAAGCGGCTCTTCGACCAACTGACAGCAAAGGCGAGCGTCTCCGAGGCCGAGGCCCGCGCTTTTTACGATGCCAACAAGGAGATGGTCGGCGGCACCCCTTACGAACAGGTGGCGGAGGCGATCAAACAGCTGCTCCTGCAGAACAAGCAGGCCGACGCGGTCCAGGAGTACTTGGCGGCGCTTGAAAAGCGGCTCTCCATCCAGGTCAACGAGCAGTGGGTCAAGGCTCAATACGCCCCGGCCCGCGACAACCCGGTCGACCGGGCGCGCGGCTCCGGCAAGCCGACCCTCATCGAGTTCGGCGCCGCGGGCTGCGTCCCCTGCGACATGATGCAGCCCATTTTGGACAAGCTCCGCAAGGAGTTCCCGACCCGGCTGAACGTGGTGTTCGTTCATGTTGAGGAGGAGAAGGTGCTGGCGGCGCGGTTCGGCATCCGGGCCATCCCGGTCCAGGTGTTTTACGACCGCGACGGGAAAGAAGTGTTCCGCCACGAGGGCTTTTTGGCGGAACCCGAGGTCAGAAAAGTGCTCACCCACATCGGGGTGAATTGAATGCTGGATTCGATTCTCCTTTCAGTGAACGAGTGGATGGTGGGCGGCACGGCCCTGGCCGCCGCCGGGTGTTTGGTGTGGGGCATGATCAGCGTTCTCTTCAGCCCCTGCCATCTGGCCTCGATCCCCCTTGTCGTCGCCTACGTCGGCGGACAGCAGAGCGCGCTGGTGCCGCGCCAGGCCGCGGGGTATGCCGTGGCCTTCAGCACCGGGCTTTTCATCACCATCGCCGCCATCGGAGCGATCTGCGCTCTTTTGGGGCGTATGCTGGGCGACATCGGGACCTATTGGCAGATCCTCGTCGGCGGGGTCCTCGTCTGGGTCGCCTTGGGGATGCTCGGGGTGGAAAGGTGCGTTATGTCCGGCGGCCTCCTTTATCGCCTCAATTTCAAGGGCATCCACGGCGCTTTCGGGCTGGGCCTGGGCTACGGCATCCTCTCCGGGTCGTGCACCTTCGGCTTCATCGCACCGATCCTGGCCATCATCACGGTCCAGCAGCAGGTGGCCACCGGCATCCTGTTCATCCTGCTTTTCGCCATCGGCCACTGCCTGCCGATCGCCATAGCCGGCAGCTCGACCGCCGCCGTCCGCCGCCTGGTGGAAAACAGCGCCTGGCAGAACGCCGGCGGTTGGTTTCGCAAAGCCGCGGGCGCGGTCATCTGCCTGCTGGGGATCTACTTCATCACCAATCCGATTTGGACCCATTTTTCCCCTGCGTGAAGGATAGCCGCCAGCAGGGTCGTCTGAGAGATTGACGTTGTCTGAATCGCACAAAAACGAAAGCGGTTGTCCGCAACCGGATCCCAGCGCCGCCGCGCACGCCGCCTGCGGCCATCCGCATGCGCCCGACGTGGACTATCGGACCGGCACCCGGCTGCTGCTCACCCTGGGGCTCAACCTGCTGATCCCCGTGGCTCAGATCATCGGCGGCGTCATGGCCAACAGCATGGCGCTGATTTCGGATGCCACGCACAATTTCAGCGACTTCGCCGCCATCCTGATCGCCTTCATGGCGTATCGCATCGCTCGCCGGGGCGTCTCGGTCAGGAATACCTTCGGCTACCGGCGCGCCGAGGTGCTGGCGGCCTTGATCAATGTCGGCCTGCTGGCCGGCGCGGCCGTTGTCATCGTCGTCGAGGCCGTCGAACGGGTGCGCCACCCCGCGGCCGTAGCCGGCGGCATCGTCATGGGGCTCGCGGCCGTGGGCATCCTCGGCAATGGGTTTTCCGCCTGGCTCCTGCACCGGGATGCCAAGCGGAGCCTCAATGTGCGCGGGGCGTTCTGGCACATGGTGGGGGACATGCTGACCTCGGTGGCGGTGTTGGTCAGCGGCGCCATCATGTACGTCCGGCCATGGTACTGGCTGGACCCGGTGCTCTCGTTTGCGATCGTCGTTTTCATCCTGAAAAACTGCTGGGGCATCGCCAGGGAGGCGGGCCTGATTCTGATGAACTCGACCCCCCGTCATATCGACTTGGAAAAAGTCCGGCACCACCTGCAGGAGCTGCCGGGGGTGCTCGGTGTGCATTATCTGCACGCCTGGCAGGTTTCATCCGGCAGCGTCGCATTCTCATGCCATGTGGTGGTGCCCGACCAGGCGGTCAGCCGGACCGAGCCGCTGGCGGAAAATATTAGGCGAGACCTTTTGGATTCCTTCGGGATCGACCACCCGGTGTTGCAGTTCGAAACCGCCGCCTGCGGCAACGGCGATCTTTTATGTCAACTCTCCTGCGGGAATGGCAATGGCGCCCGTGCTTCCCAATAGAACCGAACCTCACGCTCCCCATCCCGTCCTGCGGGCGGCCTGGATTGCGGCGCGATGGGCCATGGCCGGCATCTTCATCTATGCCAGCATCGACAAGATCGCCCAACCGGCCGCCTTCGCCAGGGACGTCTACAACTATCAAATCCTGCCCGACGCCATGGTCAACCTGACCGCCCTCGTGCTGCCCTGGCTGGAGCTTTTTTTGGGCCTCTGCCTCTTGGCGGGCATCTGGCTGCCCGGCGCGGTGCTGGCGGTGAATGGGCTTCTGCTCTTGTTTCTGGCAGCCCTGCTGTTCAACATGGCCCGGGGGCTGGATGTGAACTGCGGCTGCTTCAGCACCGGGGCCGATGCGGCGGCGATGTCGACGGCCTATTACCTCATCCGGGACGTTGTTTTCCTGATGATCGGCGCTTTTTTGTTTATTCGGGTGTTTCTGCCGGGAATATGGCGCCGCAAGGCACCGCGGCGCCCGGGCACACGAAAAATGGAGAACGCACAATGAAACGATTGCTGGCTTTCGTATCCGGATCATTCGTCTTGCTGAGCGCCGCTGTCGGGTTCAGCTCGCAACCCCAAGCACCGGCCCCGGCCGCCTTTTTTCCGCAGATCAACTTCCAGTTCGAAAACGCATTGGAAGGGCAGGCGGTCGAGCATGATTTCCTCGTCCAGAACAAGGGCAGTGCCGACCTGCAGATTGAAAAAATCAAGACCGGCTGAGGCTGCACCGCGGCCTCCTCCACGAGGCTGATCCCTCCCGGCGGCGAGGGAAAAATTTCGGTCAAGTTCAACACGGCCGGGTATGGAGGGCGCAGTATCCGCGAATCGGTCGTCGTCCACACCAACGACCCCCAGCGCCCGGTGGTGGAGCTGGTGGTTACCGGCAAGGTCGAACCCTTTGCCGATATCCAGCCGGAACGCGCGCGGCTGACGGGAAGAGTGGGCGATCCCGTCAGTGTGACCGTCCGGATTGCGCCCCGACCCGATCACCCCTTCAAGATCAAGAACGTCCGCACCATGCGTGGAGACGCCATCCGCTCGGAAATCAACTCCCGGGAGGCCGATGGCAAACCCTACTACGAACTCACCATCAGCAGCACCCGGCAGGAGCCGGGACGGATCGTCGATGTCATTTACGTGGAAACCGACAGCCGGGTGCGGCCCCAACTTCAAGTGCATGTGTTCGGGGAGATCATCCCGGCCCTGAAATGAAACCTGAAGAGATGCTCCCTATCGTGGAAGCCGAAAACAAATGGCGGCGGGCCGTTTGGCAAATGGCGGCGTTGGCGGTTCTGAGCGCGGCGGTCGCGTTGACGATCAACGCGGTGCGAACCGAACGCTTGCCGCTGGTCGGGGATTTTTCCGTTGCCGCCCGCATTACCACCCCTACCGGCGAACGCATGGACATCTCGTTGACAGAGGCGGAAACGCTTTTTTTCACCCGTGCCGCGGTCTTCGTTGACGCGCGCCCCGCCGAGGATTATGCTCGCGGCCGCATCGAGGGGGCTCGCAGCCTGCCCTGGCAGAGTGTCGATATCGATTTTATCACCGTTACCTCCGACCTGGCCCTGGACACGCCGATCATCGCCTACTGCGACGGAGAGACCTGCGAGGCGAGCCATGACCTGGCCCTGTTTTTGCGCGACGCCGGATTTCTGAATGCGCGGGTGCTGGTGAACGGCTGGACCCTCTGGCGGCAGGCGGGCCTGCCCGCAGAGTCGGGCTCGAATCGGCGGTGAAGACAAAAGGAGAAAACCCGTTATGAGACACCAAGCGGCAGCCTGGAGCCTGGCGATCATCAGCGCTTTGGCGTTCGGGGCGACAGCGGTTGCCCAGTGCCCGCCCAAAGAGCAGATCGAGGCGGTCATAGCGAAGTTCGAAGCCCAGGATCGAAGCCTGGTTGCGATTCAGCCCACGCAATACCCTGGCTTGTGCGAGGTCCAGGTGCGGCTGAACAACCGGATCCATATTTTCTACACCGGCTCCGGCGGCGACTACCTGCTCATGGGGCAGCTTTACGATTCGCTCTCCGGGCGCAACCTGACCCGGGAAAAGCTCGAACACGTCAATCTGTTCAGCCCGGAGGAGATGAGCCAACTCAAAGGTCTCGCCGCCGTCACCCTCGGCGCCGCCGGGAAAGTGATTTACTATGCCACCGACCCGCATTGCCCCTACTGCAAGCAGGGCGAGGAGATTTTAAAGCGCATGGCCGAAGCCGGGGAGCTCACCGTGCGGATTCTCTTCTTCCCCCTGGAGTCCTACAAGGATTCGCGGGACATCTCCATTTCGGTCATCTGCGACAAGAAATCGCTCGACGATTTCCACGGCGGCTATACGTCCAAAAACCAATGCGCCGAGGGCATCGGAATCATCGACAGGACGAAGGATCTGTTGGCGCGCAAGGGGATCACCGGCACGCCGACCTACATCTTCCCCGATCAACGCTATCACTCCGGCCTGCTCGACGAGGCCGAACTGCGCCGGCGACTGGGCCTGCCGGCCGGCGGTGCCGATCAACAAGCCCCCGCCAAGAAAAAGAGGTGAGGGGGCCGTAATCGGTCGCAGGCTGTTTCAGGCAGCCATCATGGTTTGAGCCTGTATTTTTTAAGTTTGTAGCGCAGCATCCGCTCGCTCAGCCCCAGGGCGGCGGCGGCGCGGCTCTGGTTGCCGCCGGACTCCTCCAGGGCTTTCTGCACCATGCGGCGTTCGAGGGTTTCAAGCGCTTCCCGCAGCGCACCGGCACCGCCCTCGGCTTCCTGGTCGTCCTCATCGGATTTTAACCCGCCGAAGGGCAGGTCGGCCGCGGTCAGGGTCGTGCCCCTGGAGATCACGACCGCCCGTTCCAGGATATTTTCGAGCTCGCGGATGTTGCCCGGGTAGTCGTATTTTACGAGCTGGTCCATGGCCTCCCGGCTAACGCCCGCAATGGGTTTCCGGTTTTCCTTCGAAAAGCGCTTTACGAAGTGCTCGACCAGCGGGGCGATATCCTCCCGGCGCTCTCTGAGCGGCGGAATTTTTATGGGAACGACGTTCAAGCGATAGTAGAGGTCCTCCCGGAAAAGCCCCCCTTTGACCCGCGATTCCAGCTCCTGGTTCGTGGCGCTGATGACGCGCACATCCACTTTAAGGGTCTGGTTGCCGCCGACCCGCTGGAATTCCCCCTCCTGCAGCAGGCGCAGCAGCTTGACTTGAACCGCGGGCGAGATATCGCCGATCTCATCCAGGAAAAGCGTGCCGCCGTCCGCCTGCTCGAAGCGGCCCAGGCGCCTGTGCGTGGCGCCGGTGAAGGCCCCGCGTTCATGGCCGAAGAGCTCGCTTTCGATCAGGTTCTCGCTGAGCGCCGCGCAATTCACGACGATCAGCGGTTGGGCGCAGCGCGGGCTCAGCCGGTGGATCAGCCGTGCGAAGAGCTCCTTGCCAGTGCCGCTCTCCCCCTGCACGAGCACGGTCGCGTGGCTGGCAGCCACCCGCCCGGCCAGGTTGATCAACTCGGCGACCTTGGAGCTGCCGTGAACGATATGTTCCTGAGATTCCCCTTTTGCGGCAAGCTGTTGGCGCAGCAGCTCGTTTTCCCGCTGCAGGGTGCGGCGCTCCGCGATGCGGTCGATCACGCACAAAAGCTCCTCCAGATCGACCGGTTTGCCGAGGTAGTCCGCAGCGCCCGCTTTCATGGCCTCGACCGCGGTATCGACGGTGCCGAAGGCGGTCAGGATGAGAACGTCCAGACGGGGGGTAAGGAGTTTCGCCCTTTTCAACACCTCAAGCCCCGTCAGCGCCGGCATCTTATAATCGACGATGGCCAGATCCAGCGTGTGCGCCTTGATCTTTTCCAGGGCTTCTTCGCCGTTTGCCGCCATGATCACATGATGCCCCTGCTTGGATAGAAAGCCGCCGAGCATCTCCCGTTGGGCCGGCTCGTCCTCGGCGATCAGGATGTCAAGCTTCGTCATGGAACCCCACCCTCGCTTGGTTCAGGCGCCATCCCTGCTCCGCGGCAGCAGGATCTCGAAGGTGGTGCCCCGGCCGGGGGCGCTGGCCAC
Organism: Desulfobacterales bacterium; assembly: GCA_025454255.1. GTDB lineage: Bacteria > Desulfobacterota > Desulfobacteria > Desulfobacterales > SpSt-501 > SpSt-501. The sequence continues at coordinate 9,518 of JALOOU010000050.1, forward strand.
TTTCAGCTCGCCGCCATGGGCGCGGATGATCTGGAGCGAAATGGCCAACCCCAGGCCCAGGCCCTTTTCCTTGGTGCTGTACTCCGGGCTGAAAATCCGCTCGAGTTCGCCGGCCGGGATCCCGGCGCCGGTGTCCGCAATCTCGATCCCCACCCGGTGTTGCGGGCGGCTCTTGACGGAAACGCGCAGGCTCCCTGAATTCGACATCGCTTCGAAGGCGTTCTTGATCAGGTTGAGCAGGGCCTGCCGCATCCGGTTCTCATCCACGACCACAGCGGCGCCCGGTTCCTCCCAGGCGGTCTCGATCCGGATCCCGCGCGCATCGGCCTCGACCCGGACCAGCAGCAGGATGCTCTGCAGCAGCGCGACGACGGCCACGGGGCGCAACACCAGGCGCCCGCCGCGCGCGAGGCTCAAAAAATCTTCGACGGTGACATCTAAACGCCGGATCTCCTGCCGCACCGTCCGGATGAGGTCGTCGAACTCTCCCCTGTTCTCGGCCGGCGACGGCGCGTATTCGCGCTGGATCCTCTGGACCGCAAGGCTGACGGCGTTCAGCGGGTTGCGTATCTCGTGCGCCACGCCGGCGGCGAGCTGCCCCATGGAGGACAACCGCTCGGTTTGATGCAGCCGGTTGCTGAGGTTCTGGATCCGGCGAAGGTGGCGATTCTGGTTGGTGTAGAGAAACCACATGGCCAGCAGCCCCATGCCGATCATCAGTCCCATGGAAAAAAAGATGTGGCGCCGGTTTTCGCCGAGCAGCTCATCCACGCCCCGGGTGTCCAGCCCCACCCGCGCTGCGCCCGCAAGCTCCGCGCTCAAGCGGATGAGCTCGGCCACCTCGAGCACGTTGCCGGCCTGCCGGTCGAACCGCCGCACCTGCCGGCCGGCGATGGGGGCGCCTTGAATCTCCTCCGCCGAATAGGGCGGCGGCTCGCCGAAGCGAGCGATGATCCGCCCCTGACGGTCCGCCAGGATCAAGTAGTCGACCCCCTGCCGCCAGCCCGCCTCCTCGGCGGCTTCCTGGAGTGCGATCCGTGTCCCCCACTGCCGGATTCCCTCGCGATCCAAAAAAATGAAGACGGCCCCCCCGCCGGTTTTGCGCCTGAGACCGACGTAGGCGGTCTTGAGCGGCTCGAATGAGAACAGGTTGACGGCGATCTCTTCGCCCGGTCTCAGCAGCGACCCGATTTTCGTCCGAATACCGTCCGGCAGAGAGGTGCTCTGGCGCTCGATTTTTCCGGCCGCATCCAGCAGCACGACCGCGGCCAGGTTTTCCGCGAGAGCGATGGCGTGCAAGCGTTCTGCGGAGAGCGGCCTTTCGGAGGCATCTTGGCGATCGATGTCGGCCGCCAGGTCGATCAGGTCCGCCGACAGGGCCTCCTGCGCGGTGAAGAAACTATCCAAGGCACTCGGGTCCAACGCCGCGTCCTGGCGATTTTCGGCGATCCCCAGAAACCGTGCCAGCCTCAGCTCGGCTACGTGCTCGACCCCCTGGATGATGGCAATCCCCTTGGTCTCGAGCACGTTGAGGAGCGTGCGCTCCACGCGGCGCACATCGAACATCGCCATTGTGAAAAAGAGGCCGGCCACGATCAGGGCCACGAGCGCAATCGCCAGCGGCTGCAGAAAAGGCCTTTCTGCCACCGCGCCGGCCTGCGCGGCGACATCCTTTGGCTCAGTGTGCGCCATGGGCTCCCCGTCTTTGCCTGCTGAAAAAAAGGCCGTCCGCCCCTGCGCACCAGCGCCGAATTTGATCCGGCCGGAGAATGCTGCGCATCTCCAGCTGATGATCGAGCATCTGTTGATGCATCTCGTTTTGAAGTTCGACCATCTCCGCGGCCTTGGAGCGAATGAGGCTTTGCTCCGCTTCGGGGTTGCGGAGCAGCGCCTGGATCTCATGCCGTTTGACGGCCAGCTCCTCCCACCGGCGCAGGGCCCGGGCCCTGAATTGGGCATCGAGATGCTGAACGGCTTGACGTTGGGCTTCGGTAAGCTCGAGCGCCTCGACCGGAGAACACCCTCGCTCCTCGGCACCCGCACCCCACCGCGGCCCCCTGCCCGGCATCTGGCTGGAGACGACCACCGGGAAAAGCGCCAGCGCCAGGACAACCCAAAGCACTCGCATTTTCATGTCAACCCTCCCCCGCCGTCCTTGACGCACCTTTCAAACTCCTTTTTCTGTTCCTTATTGATCAAAAACCTGTGCAAAACAAGTACCCGCTTTTTTGAGCGAATGCAGCGGCGCTTGGTCGTAAGGCAAGTCCAGGTTTGTGCGAGTGGCTTCCGGCCACGATCCGATCGCTGTCCCGCCCGGGCGGGACGGCCACAGGAAAAAACCCTCCTGACTTTCGTGAAAGGAGCTTGGCGCGGATCGATGACTCGCAGTTGACCGGACCGAAGGCATCCGTCGTCCGCTTGCGTTCGACATTGGTGTCGAATTGAAACGAAACCTTACGATGCCTTTATCGAAGCGAAATTATTGTCTTTATTTTTTGATCGGCAGATTGACTCGACATTTCCTGCCGCCGGTTCAGGAAGCGCAGTCGGTTGCGATCTTTCAATTTATTCAAGCGATTCTTGCAGGTTAAACACAGGATAGCCAAGTCTATCCCTCATGGCACGGGGTCTGCAATGATCCAGGTCAAACCCAACCCGAAAGGAGACTGACTGAAATGAAGAATTTTGGAATTGCGTTGGTTGCGGCAACATTGGTGCTGATGGCCTCGTGGGCGATGGCCGGCCCCGGAAGCGGCTGGGGGGGGCGCGGCATGGGCTTGGGCTGTGACGGGCCTGCTGCCCAGGCGCTCAATCTGACCCCGGAGCAGAGCCAGAAGATCCAGGAGCTGCGGCAGTCCCGATACGACGAAATGGCCGCGCTGCGCGAAGAGATGGCCGAAAAGCGCGCGGAGCTGCAGATGCTGTGGGCGGCGCCAGAGCCGGATCAAGCCCAAATTCTGGCCAAACAGCGCGAGCTTCTGGAGCTTAGAGGTCTTTTCCAGGAGAAGGCCACCCAGCATCAGTTCGCCCTGCGCGGCATCCTCACGCCGGAGCAGCTTGCCAAAATGCCGGGAAAGGGTTTCGGCATGGGCGGCGGCAGGGATTGCGGCAAGGGGCCCGGCATGGGCGGTCGCATGCAGGGCAGATGGTAGGCACCCGAAACAAACCGACAACCGTCGACGGGGGATAAGGTCGGCAGCCCTATCCCCCGATTCTTCTGCACCGCCTCCTGCCCTGCAATTGATCTGCCCGCCTGACGATGGCCGCCCATCGGTGCGCATCAAAATCATTGACAACACGTGCAAAGAGGAGAAAATAAGTAACCAGCGTTCGATAGCCCCAACACGGTTGGATTCAGACTTTCCCCTTTTCAGCGCGTGAGAGGAGGGGCCGGCATGATTCAACCCCGGCAGCTCGTGGAAGATCTGCTCGCGCAGGCCGGCGTGGCCATCGGCGGCACGCACGCCTGGGACATCTCGGTCAGAGATGAGCGGCTTTTCGTGCGCATGCTGCGCCAGAGAAACCTCGGATTGGGCGAGGCCTACATGGACGGCTGGTGGGAATGCCCGCGGCTGGATCAATTTTTCCACCGGGTGCTCTCCTCCGGCATAGAGGAAAAGGTGGGCGGCAGCTTCATCCACCGGCTGCGCTGCCTGCCCGCCGTTCTGATCAACCACCAGTCGCTGCGCCGCTGCCGCATCATTGCCGACCGCCACTACAACCTCGACAACGATCTATTCCTCGCCTTCCTCGACCCCTACAACCAATACAGCTGCGCCTATTTCAAAGAGACCGACGATCTCGAGCAAGCCCAGCGCAACAAGCTTGAGCTGATCTGCCGAAAAATTGGGCTCGAGAAAACCGACCGCCTGTTAGACATCGGCTGCGGGTGGGGTGGTTTTGCCCGGTACGCGGCCGAGCATTACGGGTGCAAGGTCACGGCCGCAAATGTGTCGACCGAGCAGCTCCGCTGTGCAAGGGAGTTCTGTAAAAACCTTGCCGTTGAGTTTGTGGACTGCGACTACCGCCAGATACGGGGGCGGTTCGACAAAATCGTCTCGGTCGGCATGTTCGAACACGTCGGCGTGCAGAACTACCGGAGGTTTATGCGGGTCGTTCACAACTGCCTCTCCGATAAAGGGATCTTTCTGCTGCACACCATCTGTGCCAACACGCCCCGCCGCACCTGCGACCCCTGGATAACGAAATACATCTTCCCCAACGGCATGCTGCCGAGCATCAGTCAGATCGCCCGGGCCGCCGAGGAATTTTTCGTCTTGGAGGACTGCCACAGCCTGGGGCCGCACTATGACAAAACGCTCATGGCCTGGCACCGGCGGTTCCAGAGCGCCTGGCCGAGGCTCAGACAGCGCTACGACGAACGCTTCAAACGGATGTGGGACTACTACCTGCTCTCCTGCGCCGGGGCCTTTCGGGCGCGCAGCAACCAGGTCTGGCAGGTGGTGATGACCCGCGCCGGCAGCGGAGCGGCCCAGCCGGTCTGCCGCTTTTAGACCCGATAGACGCATGGCGCATCGAAACACCCATTCGGCCTACGCGCGGCTCTCCGAGCGGCTGAACCGCTTTCCCCAGGGGGCGCCCCCGTCGGAGCTGCTGTTCGCCATCCTGAAGCTGCTGTTCAGCGAAAAGGAGGCCGGCCTGGTTGCACGCCTGCCCATCCGGCCCTTCACGGCGGCGGAGGCGGCTTGCGCCTGGAAAATGAACGCGGCCGCCGCCGAGGCGATATTGGCGCGGCTGGCCGAGCGGGCCATCCTGGTCGACATCCCCGAAAACGGGACGACCTACTACTGCCTGCCCCCGCCCATGGCCGGGTTCTTCGAATTTTCCCTGATGCGGGTGCGCGCCGACGTCGACCAGAAGGCCTTGAGCGAGTTGTACTATCAGTACATCAATGTCGAAGAGGACTTTATCAAAGCGCTGTTTGTGGACGGCGAAACGCCGCTGGGGCGGATCTTCGTGCAGGAAGCGGCGCTGTCCCAAGCCGACGCCCTTCAGGTGCTCGATTACGAGCGGGCCAGCGCGGTGATCCGGGGCGCCAGCCACATCGCCATCAGCCTCTGCTACTGCCGCCACAAGATGGCGCACGTAGGCCGGGATTGCAGCGCCCCCAAAGAGATCTGCATGACCTTCAACACCACGGCCGCCGCCTTGGTCCGGCACGGGCACGCCCGGCGCGCGGGGGCGGCCGAGTGCATCGACCTGCTCGCGCAGGCGCAAGCCCGCAACCTGGTCCAGTTCGGCGAAAACGTGCGGCAGCGGGTCAACTTCATCTGCAACTGCTGCGGGTGCTGCTGCGAGGCCATGCTCGCCATCAAACGTTTCGGCCTGCTGCGGCCGATCCACTCCAATTATATCGCGCACATCGAGGCCGCAGGCTGCACGGGGTGCGGCCAATGCACCGAGGCGTGCCCCGTGCAGGCGATCGGAGCGGTTGCGGGAGATAGCGGCGGGCCGGCCGCGGTCGACCCGAACCTTTGCCTGGGCTGCGGGGTCTGCGTCCGCAACTGCCCCTCCGGCGCCATTCGTTTAGAGCCCCGGCCCGAGCGGGTGCTGACTCCCTTGAATACGGCCCATCGCACGGTGGTCATGGCCGTGGAAAGGGGCACCCTGCAGCACCTGATCTTCGACAACCAGGTGCTGCACAGCCACCGGGCGCTCGCGGCGGTGATCGGGGTGATCCTGCGCCTGCCTCCGGTCAAACGATCCCTTGCAAGCAGCCTGCTCAAGTCGCGCTATCTGAGTGCCGTCATCGACCGGTTGTCGGCCTGATCATCGGCGACCCCATCTTTGACAAAGCCTCCCCCCCCGCGCGCCCCTGCCGCATCAGCGGCAAGCGACGTTTAAACGGCAGCTTGCCTTCTGCCGGCGACTGTTAGTTTTCGGTTAGTCCCCGCTTTTCTATTCCCGCGGGTCGGCCTGCAGTGATAGCGTTGAATCGGCTTCACGGTCCCGTCCGACGACGGGGGGTCCCGCCATGGCGGGATTGCAGGCCGCTACGAACGCGCTCACAATCGGTTAAGGCTGCTGCGCTTTCGAATCGGCCTGCGCCTTGGCAGCAAACACAATCCGAAGTTCTGAAACCATTTTTCATCAAATCGCTGCTAAAGCGATGTGGCGCACCTTATCGTTTGGAGGTTAAACAAGATCGATGGCACGGAATAACATTCTTTATATTTGCCGCCACAACAGCGGCCGGAGCCAGATGGCCGAGGCATTTCTCAGAAAGTACGGCGGGGAGAAGGTTAACGTCGAGAGCGCCGGCTTCGAACCGGCCGAGAGGGTCAACCCGCTGGTCGTGGAGGTGATGCAGGAAGAGGGCATCGACCTTAGCGCCAAGAAGCCCCAGAGTGTCTTCGGTTTGTACCGGCAGGGCCGGCTGTTCGACCACGTGATCACCGTCTGCAGCGACAGCGAGGGGGAGTGCCCCGTCTTCCCCGGCATCACCCGGCGCTGGCACATCCCGTTCCCCGACCCGGCGGCGGCCGAGGGCACACAGGAAGAGAAACTGGCCAAGGTCCGGGAAATCCGTGATGCGATCAGGGCGATGATTTTACATCCTCCTGAGGGGGAGTTCGATTTCCGCAAGCTGTCCGGATGATGGTCTTACCGCCCGCCGATTTTTCGAATTGACACCGTGCCTGCGCACTGCTATATTTCGCCATATAACGAAATATAGAGGTGTGCATGAACTCCTTTCTCAATCTGACCCGCGCCCTGTCCGATGAAAACCGCCTGCGGGCCCTGCTGGCGCTGGAGGGCCGCGAGCTTTGCGTCTGCCAGATCATCGAGCTTCTGGGGCTGGCGCCCTCGACGGTTTCAAAGCACATGTCCATACTCAAGCAGGCCGGCCTGGTGGAGGGGCAGAAGCGCGGGCGGTGGATGTATTATCGTCAGCCGGCCGGAAAAGGTCCGGCCGAGGCGCTGCTGGCGTTGGGGTTTGTGCGCGCCTGCCTGCTTCCGTCGCAAAGGGCACGGCAGGACCAGCGGCGGCTGGCGGCGATCCTCAAACTTGACCGCAACGCGATCTGCCGCCGCCAGTCAGGCCGGTGAACCTGTCGAAGAACGACCGGACTAAATGTCCAGGGGGACCACATGACCATCAGCAATCTTCGGGAAACGGGTCAGGCCGCGGAACTTTCAGCAGCCAAAGGGCTCAGCGCATTTGAACGCTATCTATCCGTCTGGGTGATCCTGTGCATCATCGCCGGGATCCTCTTGGGGAAAACCGCACCGGGTTTTGCCGCCTACCTCGATGGGCTTGCCATCCACGTCAACCAGGCCCCGGTGGTGTCGATCCCGATCGCCATTTGCCTCTTCTTCATGATGTATCCCATCATGGTCAAAATCGACTTCGCCGAAGTGATCAAGGCCGGTAGAAGCGGCAAGCCGGTTCTGCTGACGCTGTTTGTAAACTGGGCCATCAAACCCTTTACCATGTATGCCATCGCGCTTTTCTTTCTGGGAACGCTCTTTTACGGTTTCATCGGGCCGGAGGCGAAAGATCTGGTCAGAATGCCCTTCGGGCTCGACCTGCCGGTCGGCGCCGAGCACGGGGCGGGCAAGGTCATCGTGGTCTCCGGGGTCAAGATGCTGGAAGTCCCCCTTTGGCGCAGCTATTTGGCGGGCTGCATCCTGCTGGGAATCGCCCCCTGCACCGCCATGGTGCTCGTCTGGGGATATCTGGCGCGGGGCAACGACGGCCTGACGCTCGTCATGGTGGCCATCAATTCACTGACCATGCTGGTTCTCTACGGTACGCTCGGCGGCTACCTGCTCGGCGTGGGAAGGCTGCCGGTCCCCTGGCAGGCCCTTCTGCTCTCGATCGCAATCTATGTGGCGCTGCCGCTGGCGGCCGGATACCTCTCGCGCCGCTGGATCATCGCCTCCAAGGGCGAACTCTGGTTCAAGGAAAAGTTCCTCCACGTCCTGACGCCCGTGACCATCATCGCGCTCTTGATCACCCTGGTCTTGCTATTCAGCTTCAAGGGCGAAGTGATCGTCGCCAACCCTCTGACGATATTGTGGATCGCGATCCCGCTCTTCATTCAGACCAACTTGATCTTCTGGCTGGCCTACGGCCTGGCCCGGGTGCTGAAGCTCGAGTACAAGGATGCGGCCCCGGCCGCCATGATCGGGGCCTCCAACCATTTCGAGGTCGCCATCGCCACGGCCACGATGCTCTTCGGCTTGTCCTCGGGGGCCGCCCTGGCCACAGTGGTGGGGGTGCTGATCGAGGTACCGGTGATGCTGATGCTGGTCAAAATCTGTTTGAAGACGCCGCATTGGTTTAGCGCGTCCGGGGTGAACAGGCACGCCTGACGCGATCACCCAACCTGAAAGAACTTGAAAAGGAATCGCGACTGGAAGCCGCTCCCACAAGAGACCGGATGGATGACAGAGGCGAAGCTATGGCTTGGACGCACCGCGCGGAAGTTCATCATCGCTGCGGCATCGGCCTGGACCGAAATTTACCTTTTGCCGGCTGGGCGTTGTGGGTGATCTTCAAAAACCGGCTTTAAGCAGGGTCGCTAATTGACGATCAAGACCGAGACATCTTTCGCGCTGCTCAGGACTTTTTGGGACACGCTCCCAAGAAAGAACCCTTTGACAGGGGACAACCCCCGGCGGCCGAGCGCGATCAGATCGTAGCCGTTGCGGGACTCCTCGATGATTTCGAGGGCAACATCGGCCCGCATGGTTTTGTAGACAACGGTGATGTTTTCATCGCCGAACCCGGCATCGGTCAGGAGTTGGCGTGCGGCCCTCTGGGCGGATTTGAGGGCGGCCTCCTTGCGCGCGTCCACCTGGCGGCAATATTCAGGGTGATGGGCTGCCAGGTAACCGTGCAGGGCCGCCGTATCCATCTCGCACACGAGGTCAACCGGCCGCATGATGCTAAGGAGTGTAACTCGACAGTCGCTGGCGAACGTTTTTGCGACAAAGGCAACCGCCTTCATGGAACTCTCGGACTCATCCATGGCAACCAGTACATTCGAAGGCATATGGCACCCTTTCAAGAAAGCTGGGCTATTTCCGGTGGGAACGGCGTCTGATCACGATTGGATCGCGGCTGGAAGCCGCTCCCACGAAAAATGGACTCGAACGCTGACGAACCACCGGCGCAGGCGGCGTGCAACGCTTCCAATGAGATGGTTATGCTGAGGTCGCGCTGCGTTGACGGCTTGAAATTATACCCGCCGGAATCGATTTCAACTACTGGCTTTTAGTTTCTATCACCGGGGAGCCGCATATGGAATTAAAAACGATTGCCGAATTCACTTCATGCTGCAGCATGTCAAAGGCCGACCCAACCAAAAAGGCCAAAGTCCGCCCCGCAGGGATAAGGCCCTTCGAGCTCGCTATTTTTGTGGCTGTCCTGGCGGGATGGTGGATGATCTATAAGAACCTCCTGCCCATGGCCCGCTACCTGACCTACGATGTCATCGGGTTGAGCGCGGGGTCGCACTTTGCCGCCGCGGTCGAGTTTTTCATCTACGACACCCCCAAGGTCCTGATGCTGCTCGCGATCGTGGTCTTCGGGGTCGGGATCGTCAACACCTTTTTCACCCCTGAGCGGACCCGCCGCATCCTGGCGGGGAAAAGGGAGGCGGTGGGCAACGTTCTGGCGGCCCTGCTGGGGGTCGCGACCCCGTTCTGCTCCTGCTCGGCCATTCCGCTCTTCATCGGCTTTGTAACCGCCGGGGTCCCCCTGGGGGTGACCTTTTCGTTTTTGATCGCAGCGCCGATGGTCAACGAGGTGGCGGTGATCCTGCTCTATGGGCTCTTGGGCTGGGAAATCGCTGCCATCTACGCCGGCACCGGCCTTTTAATTGCCATGATCGGCGGCTGGCTCATCGGCCGGCTGAAGATGGAACGATACGTCGAGGAGTGGGTCGCCCAGGTCCGGACGAACGACGCCCTGATCGTTGCCGGCCCCTTGAATCTCCGGGAGAGGGTCGGCGCCGGGCTCGAGGCCGTGCGCAGCGTCGTTGGAAAAGTGTGGAAGTGGATCGCCCTCGGGATCGCCGTGGGCGCCTTCATCCACGGCTACGTGCCGGAGAACTTTCTGGCCGCCCTGATGGGCAAAGGCGCCTGGTGGTCGGTGCCGATCGCGGTGGTGATCGGGATCCCCATGTACTCCAACGCCGCCGGCATGATCCCGATCGTCCAGGCGCTGCTGGGCAAGGGAGCGGCATTGGGCACCGTGCTGGCCTTCATGATGAGCGTCATCGCCCTCTCCCTGCCGGAGATCCTCATCCTGCGCAAAGTCCTCAAAGTCCGGCTGATCGTCACTTTCGTCGGCGTGGTCGGTATGGGAATTCTAATTGTGGGCTATTTATTCAACATGATCATTTAAAAATTGCGGCCGCGCCGTGCGAGAACCCTTATATTTTCCCAACAGCTCATTACTATGTTCTTGCATATGCGGCTGCTGAAACGGCCGCGATTTTTAGCCGGAGGGTGTCTAAGTGGATGCTTATGAATGTTTTCCGGAAACCGTCATCTCTCGCAACAGCCCTGTGTCTGAAGAATTCAAACGGTTGAAGATTGTTACTTTTCATTCGGCCTGCCGCTGGGTCCACGAGCTGCCCTACGGCTACAATTCGGCCCCAGACGACCTGATGATCCTCTTCAAGGAGAAGATGGGCACCTGCACCACCAAGCACGCGGTCATCGGCACCCTGGCGTGTGAACTGGAGCTCCCCATCCAGAAAAACGTCGGGATCTATGCCATGACCGAGGAGCTTGTCACCGGCACGAATGACCTCCTCGCGCGTTTCGGAGTGCCCTACATCCCCATGCTGCACTGCTTTCTGGTGTATGAAACGTTTCGCGTCGACCTGACCGAGGGCAACCGCAACGGGAAAAACCGATCGATCGAGGAATTCCTCCACACCGAGCGCGTCGAACCGAACATTTCCGGAAAGGACGAGTACATGCTCTACCGCAGAGCGCTGAATGATGTCATCCTGAAGCGGCCGGAATTGATCGGCTTCGACATGCGGAGAATCCTGCAGGCACGGGAGGAGGGGCTCAAGCTGTTAAAGGCAAACCTCTGAAGAGAGCGCCGAAGCGCACGAGATTGATCTTCGCGGCAGCATGCCGCTTCCACAGGAAACCCTAAAACCATCCGAAGCGACATGGACATATACGCAAGACCGGAGGAGGCTGGCGTCAAACGGCTGCTTGCCGAGTCGGGCCTGACCACGGCGGACATCACCGCGCAGCACCTGCACCATTTTTTCGGGTGCGGCTCCGAGGGCAGACTCGAGGGTGTGGTCGGACTCGAGCTTTACGGCACGGTGGCCCTGCTGCGTTCACTGGCGGTTGCGGCCGCACAGCGCGGGCTGGGGTTAGGCTCCCGATTGGTTGAGCATGCCGAGGGCTATGCCCGGGGAAAAGGGGTCAAATCCCTTTACCTGTTGACCACCACGGCCGAAGCGTTTTTTCGAGCCCGCGGCTACGTCCGCATCCCGAGAGAGGATGCGCCCGGCGCCATCGAGGCAACCGGCGAATTTTCCGGCCTCTGCCCGGTCAGCTCGGCATTTATGGTCAAACATTTGGAAGACAACCCGCACTGATGCGGCTTGTCGGATCAACCCGCCTTGGTTGCAACGACCTTGATGCTCACAATTGATGGGCCGATCTCCGCGACCTGATCCGGGGTCAGCTTCGCCTCTTCGATGATCGCCTTCACGATCGGGTCGGCGTTTAGGTCCCCCAAATAGAAAGGGTCCTCCCCGGCAACCTTCACATCCGCAAAGCCGGCGGACCCGAGCATCTCTAAATAATCGCCTTTCAGGCTGGCGCCGGCCACGCAGCCCAGGTAGGCGGCCGCTGACTGGGCCAGGAGGGGCGGCAAGGGGTTAAGCAGAACCACGTCGGACACGCTGAGTTTTCCTCCCGGCTTGAGCACCCGGAAGGATTCCGCAAAAACCTTCGGTTTTTCCGGCGAGAGGTTGATCACGCAGTTGGAAAGAATCAGATCCACCGATGCATTTTCTACCGGCAGGTTTTCGATTTCCCCCAGGCGGAACTCGACGTTCCCATAGCCGCCTTTTTGCGCATTTTCGCGTGCCTTGGCGACCATTTCAGGGGTCATGTCCACGCCGATCACGCGACCGCTCTCGCCGACCACCCGGGCCGCCAGAAAGCAGTCGAAGCCCGCGCCCGAGCCCAGGTCGAGGACCGTCTGGCCTTCTTTCAACCCAGCGAGGGCCACCGGGTTGCCGCAGCCCAGGCCCAGGTTGGCCCCTTCCGGGACCTGGTTCATCTCATCTTTTGAATACCCGATCATCTCTCCGATCGACTGGATCGATGCGCTGCTCCCACAGCAGGAAGAACCGGCCCCGCAGCAGGATCTGTTTTCGCGGGCCACGCGCCCGTACCCTTCTCTGACCTTTTCCCTGATTGCTTCCTTTTCCATAATTCCTCCACGATCCTGATGTCGAAAACATCAGGATGCCATGTCCATCATCATGGGCCCGAGCATGCCCTTCACCATGCCGGCAAGCGCCTCCGCCTTGATCATGGTGATGCAGCACACCTGTCCGTCTTTCTCCCAGCCGACCAGGACGAGCTTGTCCCCCGGCTGGATGCCGGCCTTGTCGCGAAGGCTCTTGGGCAGCACCATCTGGCCTTTCTCATCGACGCTGACCATCGCTTCCACTTGACAGCAGGTTTCGCCGCCCGTGAAACAGCTGGACGCCTTCTCTTTTTTCGCGCTCATGGGATTCTCCGCAAGCATATATCATTTTTTATGAATTGTTTTATAATTCGGAAAAATAAAACTGTCAAGAAATTTTTGATTAAAAAAGCGGCCCGGGTTTGACAAAAACCGCACATTCTATTAAGTCTATGCTTAATCAAATGAACGCCGACTTCCAAACCGTTTTGCACGTCTCGAAAGCACTGGCCGACGAAACCCGGTTGAAGCTGCTCGCGTTGCTGCTCGATCACGATCTTTGCGGCAAGGCGCTGGCGAATCGACTGGGTATTTCCGAGGCGGCCGTCTCCCAACACCTGAAAATACTCAAAACCGCCGGGCTGGTCACAGCTGAAAAGCGCGGCTACTGGACCCATTACGGGATTGAACGCAGAACGCTCGCGGAGGCTGCCAAAGCACTTGAAGGGATTGCCGGCCGGTCGGCCTTCCCGGGCAGCCCCTGCCGCCGCCTCTCACATACCAATCAACTCTCATCCAAAAGGGCGGACCGAACGATGTGCTGCCAATCATGCTGTGAACGGCCGGAGCAACTGAAAGAGAGGCCCGAGACTTGCTCGCCTGAGCAAATCATAAAGTGTCATGGGGATGTCGGGAACCACCCGTGCACCGAAAAAAAGAAAACCGGGAAGCCGTAATGGAGCAAGAACAAACGATGGCTATCCTGGAAGCGGACGGGCTCAAAAAGCACTTCGACGGAGTGGCGGCTGTCGATGGGGTCTCGTTTGCGATCGACAATGGGTCCATATTCGGCTTCCTCGGGCCCAACGGCGCCGGCAAGACCACGACCATCAACATGCTCACCGGACTTGCCCGGCCGAGCGCGGGCAAAATTCTCTACCAGGGCCGAGAGTGCACGCAACACCTCAAGGATGCCCAACATCTCATGGGGGTCGTCCCCGACGAGAGCAACCTCTACCCGGAGTTGAACGGTTTCGAAAACCTCTGCTTTTGTGCCGCCCTCTACGGCCTGGGCAAAGCGGAGCGCGAAGCCCGCGCCCGCAGATTGCTGGAAACCTTCGGCCTCGCCGATGCCGCCGGACGAAAATTCGCCGGCTACTCCAAGGGCATGAAGCGCAAGCTGACCATCGCCGCCGCCGTCATCCACCAGCCCGCCATCCTTTTTCTCGACGAGCCCACCAGCGGGATCGACGTCGCCAGCGCCCGCCAGATCCGCCAACTGCTGGCGGACCTCAAACGGGAAGGCACCACGATTTTTCTCACCACCCACTACATCGAAGAGGCCGAGAGGCTCTGCGACCGCATCGCCTTCATCGTCAACGGCCGGATAGTTGCCAACGACGAGGTCGCCGCGCTGTTGAAACCCGTCCAGGGCCGCTTTGCGACCGTGTTTACCTTCCAGGGCAGCGGCCCCTCGCTGATCGACAACCTCCGGTCGACCTTCCCGGATCTCGACTTCACTCCTGAATCTCAAAATCAGATCCGAGTAAAGTCCACCGGGCCGATCGCCATCGGCCCGCTCGTCCGGTTCTTCGAGGAAAACAGAATCGAGGTCGCAGAGGCCCGCCGGGTGCAGCCGTCGCTGGAGGATGTTTTCGTCCGGATTACCGGAATCGAGGCCCTGGTTATGAAGAAAGAAAAGGAAAAACAGGGGGGCGCGGCATGAAGCACTGGATCGCGTTCTGGAACATCGTCGTAAAGGACATGCGCGCCTACTACCTCAAGCCGCCCAACGTGAGCTGGGGGTTGATCTTCCCCTTTGCCTGGACGGCCATGTTCTTCATAAAGTCCGGCCGCGGGCTGGAGAGCGTGCTCGCCGTCCTGCCGGGCGTGGTGGCCATCTCCGTCCTCTTCGGCACCACCTCCATGCTGGCCGTAACGGTGACCTTCGAGAAAAAAAGCCGCTCCTTCGAGCGGCTCTTGCTCGCCCCGATCCCATTGGAGCTGCTCATGCTGGCCAAAACCGGCGGGGCGATCGTGTTTGGGATGGTCAATGCGTTCGTCCCGGTCATCGTGGCCGTGTTTCTGGCCGACCTCTCCGGGGTGGCGTGGTGGCAGGTGGTGCTGGCGACGGGGCTGATTTCGGTCTCATCGACCTTCCTGGGGCTGTTTATCGCCGTGGCGGTCAGCGAGGTCTTCGAGGCCCAGACCTTCTCCAACTTTTTCCGCTTCCCGATGATTTTTCTGTGCGGGCTTTTCTTCCCGATCAGCGCCCTGCCTATTTTCCTGAAACCGCTCTCCTACCTGCTGCCCTTGACCTACGGCGCGGATATCCTCCACGGCGCGTTCCACGGCGGGAACTCGATGCCGATCGGCCTAGATTTCGCTCTGATGACCCTCTTCTGCGCAGGCCTCTTTTACCTCAGCATCCGCAACATCCACCGCAAATGGATCCACTAACAGTCAGGGTGAGACCACTGCAAGGCCTTTGAAATACTTTCTGTAAAAGCCGAGATCACGCGTCAAGAGCCGCTGTGCCTGAGCCGTTGCGTGGCCTCCGATCAAAAAGTCAGCGGCGATTCGATCTCGCCCGCCACCGTGTTTTCGGAAGGCATGCCATGATTGAGCTGCCTCCAACGCGGCCTCCATGCTCATCGCCGAAAACTCAATCCGCATGGTCCGCAACGCCTCGACCAGATCGTCTGGGTTGTGCCCGTAGGCAGTTGCCACCTCCGCCCACACCACATCGCAGGCGACCACCGCGCCCTCCCTGAAGCATTTTTTTAAGGCTTCTTTGGATCTTAACCCATGAACCGGGTCCGGCTCCAGAATATCGATCAGTATGTTGGTATCTACCGCCGTGATCATTTGCCGCCTCGGATTTCCTGGAGGACATCATCTGTATTGCGGCCACGCCCGAGGGTGCCGAACACCTGATCGACCGAGTCCAAGCTCTCGCTTTTCTTGGCGATCAGTCGGCCTTGCTCCTCGATAAAATCAAGGACGGTCCCGGGGACGATCCCCAAACGCTCGCGCAGGGCCTTGGGGATGGTTACCTGGCCTCTTTCAGCCACTTTTGCTTTCATGGAAGCACCCCCTAACATTGATAGTATGAATTTTATATCATGAATGCATACCCGTCAAGACGAAAACACCTCGCCTAATCTTCAATGACAAGAGGGGCCCCCCGCATGCGGAGGGCCCCTCTTTAGACTCTTTTCGGATAAAAAGGCGCAAGCCTTTTTATGCGCGCACCTCCTCCTTGACCGACACGGCGATCTTGAAGAGGATGGTCAGGACAAGAAAGCCCAGGGCATAGACGCCGATGGTGATCAGCCCCTCGAGCAGGGTCGGGATGTACTCGTTCACCTCGTGCATGGGGTTGGGCACGAAGCCGCCTGAGATCATGCCCATGCCCTTGTCGATCCAGCAGCCGAAGAAGACCGCGATGCAGCCCGCGATCAGGGTCAGCTCGTTCTTGCGCGTGGCCGGATTCACGAGCAGGATGATGCCGAGAGCCATCAGCGCCATGGAGGTCCACATCCAGGGAACATAGGCCCCGTGCCCGTGCAGGCCGACGAAGAGGTAGGTCAGGTGGTCCATGTGCTCGGGTATCTGGCTGTAGAAGACCACGAAGACCTCGCACAGCAGGAAGAAGACGTTGATGCAGATGGCGTAGGCCACGGTCACGGCGAGCGACTGGATCTGCTTCCAGCCCGGGTCGAAGTTGGTGACGCGGCGGATGATCAGGCAGAGCAGGATCAGCAGGGCCGGCCCCGATGCGAAGGCCGAGGAGAGAAAGCGCGGGGCCAAAATGGCCGTCAGCCAGAAGCCCCGTCCGGGCAAGCCGCAGTACAGATAGGCCGTGACGGTGTGGATGCTGATGGCCCAGGGAATGGAGAGGTAAATCAGCGGTTTCAGCCAGCTCTGGTAGTGCACCCCGTTGCGCTCCGCCTCGAGCACGTTCCAGCCGATGATCAGGTTGAGGAAGAGATAGCCGTTCAAGACCACGGTGTCCCAGAAAAGAACGGAGTTCGGCGTGGGGTAGAGCAGCACGTTCAAGACGCGCATCGGCTGGCCGAGGTCGACCAGGATGAAGGTGATGCACATGATCACCGAGGCGATGGCGAGAAATTCGCCCAGGATGGTCACCTTGCCGTAGGCCTTGTAGTCGTGCAGGTAGTAGGGCAGCACCACCATGACGCCCCCGGCGGCCACCCCGACCAGGAAGGTGAAGTTGGCGATGTTTATTGCGAGCTCAAGCATGACTCACCTCACACGATATAGTAAACCGCAGGTTCGGTCCCCAGGTTGATCTTGCGCCGGATGGTGTAGTTCTCCCGGATGAGCTTGCGCACCTCGGACCCCGCGTCGGAGAGGTCCCCGAAGGCGAGCTTGCCCCCGGCGGCCTCGACGCAGGCCGGCATTTTCCCCTCCGCCAACCGCTCCGCGCAGAAGCTGCATTTTTCCACCACCCCTTTCATGCGGGTGGGGAACAGCTTGTTGGTCTGCTTGATGCCCGGCCGGGGGTCGCGATAGTTGAAGCTGCGGGCCCCGAAGGGGCAGGCCGCCATGCAGAAACGGCAGCCGATGCAGCGGTGGAAGTCCATCATCACGATCCCGTCCGCGCGCTTCCAGGTGGCCCGAGTGGGGCAGGCCCGCACGCAGGGCGGGTTTTCGCACTGGTTGCAGAGCACGAGGAAGGGCCGGCCCTCGAACACCTCGGAGGCAAAGCGGCCCGAGGCGGTCCCGGAGAAGGCGCTCTCGTACTTCGTCGACCAGAGCCACTTGATCTCCCAGCGCTTCTCGTCCCAGTGGGGCACGTTGTGGATCGAATGGCAGGCCTCCACCAGGGGCTTGACGTCCGCTTCGGATTTGAACTTGCGGGTGTCGATGACCATGGCCCACTGCCTGGCGGTGAGGGCCTCTGTGCCCGGACCGATCTTCGGCTTGGCCGCCGGCGCCCCCGCAGCCAGCGCGTTGAAGACCGGCGGTGTCGCAAGGGCCGCAGCGGAGAGCCCCAATAGCTGAAGCACACGACGTCTGCTGGTTTCCATCACTTGGTCTCCTTCGGGTTCTCGATGTGGCAGTCCCAACAATACGGGCGGACGGAGGCGAAGTTGTGGCACTTGTCGCAGAATTCCGCCTTGTTGGAATGGCAATCCAGGCAGGTGTTCGACAGGCTCATGACGAACTCCTTGCCCTGGGGGTTGGTGTAGATGCGGTTGCCCTCCCGGACGACGGTCTCCCGCCACAGATCCAGGATCTGCATGTGCTCCGCTTTCATGTAGTCCCTGGAGAGCACGCACTCCTTGGCGGCCTTGGCCTTGTCCGTCAGTTTGACCTCGGGCGGCGGCACCGCCTTGCCCCGGTTGTACCAGAAGGGGAACAAGACGATGATCAGGAAGATGACCAGCCCCGTGACGATCAGATTCTTATCCTTCATCGGTTTCACCCTCCGCTTGCGCCTTCAGCTCCTCGAGGTCGTCGCCCCGCAGGT
>JALOOU010000051.1 GCA_025454255.1 Desulfobacterales bacterium
GGGGCCATGGACGGCGCCAACAAGTTCGTGCGCGGCGATGCCGTCGCGGGCATCATCATCACCCTGGTCAACGTGATCGGGGGGCTGGCCATCGGCGTGTTCCAGCGCAACCTGGCCTTTGCGACCGCCGCCCAGAACTACACCCTGCTGACCGTGGGCGACGGGCTGGTGACCCAGATCCCGGCCCTGATCATCTCCACGGCGGCCGGCATCATCGTCAGCCGCGCCGGGAACGAATCGAGCCTCGGGGCCGAAATCACCTCCCAGGTCTTCTTCCACCCGCGGGCCATTTCGATGGTGTGTGCGATCCTGGCCGGCTTCGCAATGATCCCGGGCCTGCCCGCGCTGCCCTTCATGGTCCTGTCGGTGCTGGCCGGCGGGCTGGCCTATGCGCTGCGCAGCGCCAAGCGCGCTGAGGCCCAGGCCGAGGAGGATCGGCTGGCCCAGGCCGCGCAGGCGGCGCCGGCGGAGCGCATGGACGCCCTGCCGCCGCTCGATGTGCTGGGCATCGAGGTCGGCTACGGCCTGATCCCGCTCGTGGACGCCGAGCAGAACGGGGAGTTGCTCGAGCGCATCAAGACCATCCGGCGGCAGATCGCGCTCGACATCGGGGTCATTATCCCGCCGGTGCACATCCAGGACAACATGCAGCTCAACCCGGGCGAATACAGCATTCTGCTGAAGGGCAACCCGATCGGCCGGGGCGAACTGATGCCGGGCTATTTCCTGGCGATGAACCCGGGCAGCGCCGAGGGCCGGCTCGAGGGCGTCGCCACCCGGGAGCCGACCTACGGCCTGCCGGCCACCTGGATCAAGGAGTCCGGCAAGGAGGCGGCGCTGACCCAGGGGTTCACCGTGGTGGACACGGCCACGATCATGACCACGCACCTCTCGGAGATCATCCGCCGGCACGCGCATGAGCTGATCGGCCGCCAGGAGGTCCAGCAGATGCTCGATCATCTCAAACAGACCCACCCCAAGGTCGTGGACGAGCTGATCCCCAACCTGATGCCGCTGGGCCTGGTCGTGCGGGTGCTGCAGCAGCTGCTGCGCGAACAGGTGCCGATCCGGGACCTTTTGGCGATTCTCGAGGCGCTGGGCGACTGGGCGCCCCACATTAAGGATCCGGATGCGCTCTGCGAGCAGGTGCGCCGGGCGCTGGCGCGCACCCTGACCAAAATGCACC
Organism: Desulfobacterales bacterium; assembly: GCA_025454255.1. Taxonomy (GTDB): domain Bacteria; phylum Desulfobacterota; class Desulfobacteria; order Desulfobacterales; family SpSt-501; genus SpSt-501. The sequence continues at coordinate 1,187 of JALOOU010000051.1, forward strand.
AGGCGCCGGACGGCTCGCTCGCGGTGATCACCCTGGGCCACGCGGTGGAAGCCGCGCTGGCCGAGGCGCTGCAGAAGGGCGAGCACGGCCGGGTGCTGGCCCTGGACCCCGGCGTCGCCCATCGCATCATGCAGAACCTGGGACGGCAGCTGGAGCGCGCTGCCGGCCTCAACCTGCAGCCGGCGGTGATCTGCTCCGCGGGGGTGCGGTCGGCCTTCAAAAAGCTGACCGATCGCTTCGTCCCCAACGTGAGCGTGCTCTCCTACGATGAGATCCTGAGCCAGGTGGACCTCCGGGCGGTGGGGTCCGTGGAGCTTTCCGATGCAAATTAAGCGGTTCGAAGCCAAGTCGATGACGCTGGCCCTGCGCCAGATCAAGGAGGAGTTCGGGCCGGATGCGGTCATTCTGTCGGCCCGCAGCGTGCGCAGCGGGCGCGGCCTATTCGGCTCCACGCAGGAGACGGCGGTGGAGGTCACCGCCGCTCAGGACACGGCGGCGCCCGCGGCCTTCGCCCCCGTGCGCGCCGCCGTCGCATCGGCGCCGGCGTCCCTCCCGGCGCCGGCCGGCAACCGCCACGGCCTGCTGCGCGCGTTGAATCAGGGCCTGCGGCAGCTGGCCTTCCGGCACCGCGCGGCGGAGAGCCCCCTTCCGGATCGATCCGAAGCGGCCGGGCTGGGCGCCTGGCGGGAGCGGCTCTTGGCCCAGGAGCTCGACGCGGGGCTCACCGCCGAGCTCCTCGGCTACCTGCAGCGCTGCGGCGGGGGCGATCTGGGGGCTGAATTCAAACGGCGCCTGACGGCGCTCCGCCCGCAGGCGGCCCCCGCGGATGCGGCGCGGATCCTTGCGCTGGTGGGGCCGGCCGGGGTCGGAAAGACCACGACGGCGATCAAAATCGCCGCGGCCCGGCTCTCCCGAGGCGAGCCGACGGCGCTGCTGACGCTGGACGACCGGCGCATCGGCGCCCACGCGCAGCTGCGCATCTACGCCGAAATCCTGGGGATCCCGCTCGCCTCCGCGTCCTCGGCAGCGGCGGTCGGGGGGGCGCTGGCGCAGCTGGGCGACCGGGGCACCGTGATCGTGGACACCCCGGGCATCAGCCCCGGCGAGGAGGCGCAGCGGGCCGAGCTGAAGGAGATGCTCGCCGCGCTTCCGGCGGCTGAAGTGCTTGTGACCCTTTCCGCCAGCGCGTGTGCGCGGGCGCTGAAACGCGCCGTTGATGCCTGGGCGGATACCGCCCTGAGCGGGATCGTCTTCACGCGCCTGGACGAATCCGACGTGTGGGGGCCGGCCCTGAGCGCGGCGCTGCAGGCCGGGCTGCCGGTGGCCTATGCCGCCTGCGGGCCGCGCATCCCCGAAGACCTCGCCGCGGATCCGCTGGAGATGATCCTGGAGCGCCTGATGCCCTCGCCGCGGGTGGACGACCGGCGGCCCGAGACCGGCCGGCTGCCGGCGGGCGCCGGCGCCATACCGGCGGCGGAGCTGCTGGTGGCCAACCGCAGCTCCGATCTCTACCACCGCTCCGGCTGCCGCTGGGTGCGCAAGATCAAGCCCGAGAACCTGCTTCGGTTCGCAGCCCCGCACGAGGCCGAGGCACGGCATTTCATGCCCTGCCGCAACTGCAACCCGGAACTGGCCGGCCCGGCCGCCGACCCGTCGGCCGGGGAGGGCATGCGTCTGGCGGGCCGCCGATGACGGGCCCGCGCCGCGGAGACTGGAAAAACATGGGTGTTTCCCCCACAGCCAAAAACGTGATCCAACTGCCGCGCGCCGGCCGCCGCAGGGCGCGGGCGCGCGTGGTGGCCATCACCAGCGGCAAGGGCGGCGTCGGCAAAACCAACATCGTCGCCAATCTGGGCTTCGCCTTCGGCAACCTCGGCCAGCGGGTGCTCGTGCTGGACGCGGATCTGGGGCTGGGCAACCTGGATGTGCTTCTGGGTATCGCCCCCAAGTTCAATCTCTCGCACGTCATCCACGGGGAGAAGCAGCTCTCCGACATTCTGGTGGACGGACCGGGCCGCATGAAGATCCTGCCGGCCTCCTCCGGCATCCAGGAGTTGACCCAGCTCACGCACGAGCAGAAAGTCCAGTTTCTGACCGCCCTCGATCAGCTGGTCGACGACATGGACATGCTGCTGATCGACACGGCCGCCGGCATCTCGACCAACGTCATGGATTTCAACGTGACCGCGCACGAGATCATCGTGGTGGTGTCGCCGGAGCCCACGGCCATCACCGATGCCTATGCGCTGATGAAGGTGCTTTCGCTGAAGTACGCCGAAAAACGCTGCCAGCTGCTGGTCAACATGGTGGCCACCCCGCGGGAGGGCGAGGATGTGTTCCGCCAGCTGGGGCTGGTCACCGAGCGCTTTCTGGACATTCAGGTCGACTACCTGGGATGCATCCTGAATGACGAGAAGGTCACGCGCGGCGTCAAACACCAGCGGCTGGTCTGCGACCTTTTTCCGCAGTCGCGGGCGAGCCGCTGTTTCACCCAGCTGGCCGAGCGCATGGTGAAGGCCTCGCCGACGAGCCGGCCGAAGGGCAACACCAATTTTTTCTGGCACCACCTGGTCCAGTCCACCCCCCTCTGACGGGGATGGCGCTTCTGTGGGGAGAACAGCATGCAGATGAACGTGGCAGCGGCCCGATCACGGACACCGGCCAAGAGACGGCCGGCCTACCGCGAGCAGCTGATTCAGGAATACCTGCCCTACGTCAAACGGATCGTGCAGCGCATCGCCGCCCACCTTCCCGCCAGCGTGGACGTGGAGGACCTGATGAACGTCGGGGTGATCGGGCTGATCCAGGCCGTCGACCGCTTCGACCCCAAGCGCGACAACAAGTTCATGACCTATGCGATCTTCCGCATCAAGGGCGCGGTGCTGAGCGAGCTGCGCGCCCGCGACTACCTCTCGCGCTCCAGCCGCCGCAAACTGCGCGAACTCGAGCATGCCAGCCAGCGCATCGAGCAGCGTTTAGGCCGGCGCGCGGAGGACGCGGAGGTGGCCGAGGAGTTGGGCGTCGAGCTCGAGGAGGTGCACCGCACGCGGCAGATGTCCAGCATCTCCTTTATCAGCTTCGAGGAGCTGGGCGTCTCCTCGAAGGACGAGAAGGAGAAGCTGCTCAACTACCTGATGCACCACGAAGACGACGCGCTGTCCCAGACGCGTCTGCAGGAGCTCAAGGGGGCGCTGGCACGGGCCATCGAGCAGCTCTCGGAGAAGGAACGGCTGGTCATCTCGCTCTACTACCTCGAGGAGCTGACCATGAAGGAGGCCGGCGAGGTGTTGAAGATCACCGAATCGCGCGTGTCCCAAATACATTCCCAGGCGATCATGCGACTGCGGACCAAGCTGCGGAAAGAGCGACTGCTGGAAGACGACTGATGCCCCACCGGAAGGGGACGCCGCGCGGGCAACCGGGGAGGAAAGAGGCATGGAACCGGTCAATTTCCCGCGTTCGATCACGGCCGTGAATCGGCCGGCCCGCGTCAAGCGCGTGAAATCGCGCGAGGAGAGCGGGCAGCAGGGGGCGTTTCAGAAGCACCTGCGGCGGCAGGCGCCTGGGCCCGCGCCGCCGGAGGGTTCGGATGCCGACGCGGCGCCGGCCCCCGGCGCCGAGACGCCGGTGGCGGCCGGGGCCGTCCTTCCGGAGGAAAACGTTCCCAAGCAGATCAACATCCGCGTTTAGGCGCGGTTTCGGGAGGCTCGGTATGGAGGCATGGCGTTGGGATCTGATTCGCGATGCATGGCAGGTGGTGCTCTGCATCGGCATACTCGTGTGCCTGGTTCGGGGGCGTGGCGCGCCGCTGCGCGCGCCGCGGAAGAGCGGCGCGCCGCCGGATGTCGCCGAGTTCAACCAGGAGATCCGGCTTCAGGCGCTGCGGCAGGAGTCCGAGCGCACCCTCGCGGTGATCCTCGACACCGTGGAGTCCGAGCGGCGGCGGCTGCAGCAGGCCTTCGAAGCCGATGGCCGGTCCGGCTTGGCCGCGGCCGCGGTCCCGGCCCGGCCGGCGACGGATGAGCCCGCCTTCTGCCTGGGCGAGCGCCCCGAACCGGCGGCCTGGGGGCGATACGACGGGGTGCACGGGCTAGCCCGCGAGGGGTTGAGCTGCCGTCAGATAGCCGAAAAGTTGAACCTTCCCCGCGGGGAGGTCGAGCTGGCGCTCAAATTGAGGCCGGCCTCCGGATGAGCCCCCGGCCGGCAATTTTTGCCCCTCCGACCTCTCCCCGACGGGCTCAGCCGGCGGAATTCGCGGCAAATATTACTGGTACGGGTTTTGCTTCAATTTTGGCAGACAGGGCGGCGACCGGCCTGCACCCGGTTGAGACCGCCTGACGAAGGACGGTTGGACGTATGAGCGGTGACATCTACCTGGCGGCTTCGGCCGCCATGGCCTACGAAAAACGCCTCGAGACGGTCGCCAACAACCTGGCCAACATCAACACGGCCGGGTACAAGCGCGACCAAGTCTCCTTTCAGGCTTACATGATGTCCGCGGCCGGCGCGCCCGTACCGGTGCAGCCGCCGTTTCCCTCCGCCGCCAGGGCCGATTCGTTTTGGGTCGAGCTGCGCAGCCACACAGATTTTTCGCCGGGCTCCCTGCGGCAGACCGGAAACCCGCTCGACGTGAGCATCAACGGCAAGGGCTTTTTCAACATCCAGTCGCCCGAGGGCACCGTCTACACCCGCCGGGGCAATTTCACCCTCGATGCGGAGGGGGTGCTCGTCACGCAGGAGGGCTGGCCGGTGCTGGGCGATGGGGGCGAGATCCGCGTGGACGGCGGCGGCAGGGAGCGCACTGCGATCGCGGTCACCTTCGGGGAGGACGGCACGGTCCAGGTCAACGGCAGCACGGTGGGGCGGCTGCAGATTTCGGAGTTCGCCGATGCGACCGGGCTGACCAAGCTCAGCGGGTGCTATTTCAAGGCGGCCGATGCGGGGGAAGAGGCCGCGCCCCTGGAGGATCCCCGCCTGGCGCAGGGCTTTTTGGAGATGGCCAACGTGGAGCCCGTGCAGATGCTGACGGAGATGATCGAGATCCTGCGCGGCTACGAATCCTACCAGCGGGTGATGCGCAGCGTCGATGAACTCAACGCCAAGAGCATCGCCGAAGTCGGCAGAACCATCTAACCAGCGGGAGAGATGCCATGATTCGCAGCATGTGGGCGGCCGCATCCGGCATGCAAGCCCAGAGCATGAACATCGATGTGATCGCCAACAACCTGGCCAACGTCACCACCACGGGTTTCAAGCGCAGCCGGGCCGAGTTCCAGGACCTGCTCTACGAGACCCTGCGCCCGCCCGGGTCATCCTCCTCGGAGTCGACCCAGGTGCCGACCGGCATACAGATCGGCCACGGGACGCGCCCGGTATCGGTTTCAAAGAACTTCACCGAGGGCGAGCTGCAGCTGACCAAAAACGAGCTCGACCTCGCGATCGAGGGCGACGGGTTCTTTCAGGTGACCCAGCCCAACGGGGACACGGCCTACACCCGCGCAGGCTCCTTCAAGCTCGACCGGGAGGGCCGGATCGTCAACCCCGACGGCTTTCTGCTGGACCCGCAGATCACCGTGCCCGCGGATGCCATCTCGGTGTCGGTCGGCATGGACGGCACCGTCAGCGTGATCCAGGCCGGCGATGCCGCCCCGCGGGAGATCGGGACGATCCAGCTGGCGCGCTTCGTCAACCCGGCCGGCCTGCAGAGCATCGGCAAGAACCTCCTTCTGCCCACCGAGGCCTCGGGCGATGCGGTCACCGGAACGGCCGGGTCGGGCAATTTCGGCCACATCGCCCAGGGGTTTTTGGAGATGTCCAACGTCAGCATCGTGGACGAGATGGTCAACATGATCACGGCCCAGCGGGCTTACGAGACCAACAGCAAGATCGTCCAGGCCTCCGACGACATGCTGCAGGTCGCCAACAACCTGAAGCGTTAGGCGCAACCCATGCGACACCGGTTTGACATGAAACGAGCCGCCCGGGCGGCCGTGGTTGCGGCGCTGACGCTGGCGTGGGCTGCCGCGGCGGCCTGGGCCGCGGAGCCGACCAGCGTGCGCGTCTTCGACCGGGTGGAGGTCGACAGCGACCAGGTCCTGCTCGGGGCCATCGCCCGGATCGACGGGCAGGATGACGAGCGGGTGCGCGCGCTGCAGGGGCTTTCGGTCGGGCGCGCGCCGCTGCCGGGCAAGAGCCGGGCGTTCGACGAGGCCGCCATCCGGCTGCGGCTCAAGCAGGGCGGCTTCGACCCGGCCGAGATCGACCTGCAGGTTCCCGCGGAGGTCGAGGTCCGGCGGGGCGCGGTGGAGTTCGGCCGCGAGCAGCTCGAGGAGATCGTGACCGCCCACATCCGCGAGCAGCTCCGGGACCGGGGGCTGGAGCGGGTCCAGGTCAAGGAGATCCGCGGGGCCGAGGCCATGGTCCTGCCGCGCGGACGGATCGCATGGCAGGTGTCGGCGCCGCGCAACGCCTCCCTGACCGGCAGCGTGCCGCTCGCCGTGATCCTCAAAGTCAACGACGATTTCGAGCGGCGCGTCAATCTCACCGCAGTGGTCGAGGTGCGCGTGCGCGCCGTGGTGAGCAGCCGGCCGCTCGGCCGCTACAAGCCGATCGAGGAGGGCGACATCGAGCTGCGCGAGCTGGATCTCGCCGGGCTGCCCGCCGACTTCATCGGCGAACCGGAGGCGGTGATCGGCAAGCGCACGCGCCGGGCCGTGGAATCCCACACCGTCCTGCGGCCGGATCTCGTGGAGCTGCCGCCGGTGGTGAAGCGCGGCGACCGCGTGAAGATCGTGGCCGAGAGCGCCGGCATGCGCATCACCGCCGAGGGCGAGGCCAAGCAGAAAGGCTGCGTGGGCGAGCGCATCCCGGTGGTCAACCTGGGATCGAACAAGGTCATCCAGGCCCGCGTGGTGGACGGCCAGACGGTGCGGATCGAATTTTAGACGGCCGCACGCCGGCCAAGGAGAAACTCCATGAGCAATGCCCGTTTTCGACCCATTTGGCTCCCACTGCTGGCGGCCGCCCTGGCCGGCGGGCTTATCGGGTGCGCCACGGCGCCGCCGGTCACGCTGCCGGCAGTCCTGCCGGCAGCGGAGCGCGAGCCGCTCGTTTCGCAGCGGCCGGACTACCAGGAGAACTCGCTCTGGCAGGCCGCCAACGGCTTGAGCAGCCTGTTCCAGGACACCAAGGCCCGCAACGTGGGGGACATCGTCACGGTGCAGATCAGCGAGTCCTCGAAGGCGACCAACAAGGCCAACACCAAGACGGGCCGGGATTCGAGCCTGAGCGCGGGCATCGACGCCGCCTTCGGGATCGAGGACTGGTGGCAGGACTACGTGCTGCGCCGGCTGCCCACGCACGCGCCGAAGTTGAACCCCTTCGGGTCGGCCTCCGTCAAGGGCAGCATGACGAGCGAATTCGAGGGCGACGGGACCACCTCGCGCAGCGGCGATCTCTCGGCCTTCATCACCTGCCGGGTGACGGATGTGCTGCCGAACGGCAACCTCAAAATCGTCGGCACCCGCGAGATTCTGGTCAACCACGAAAACCAGGTGATCGTCCTCTCCGGCATCATCCGGCCCCGGGACATCAGCGACCAGAACGTCATCGCCTCGCGCTCGATTTCCGACGCCAAAATCGCCTACAGCGGTTCGGGGGTGATCGACGACCGCCAGCGCCCGGGCTGGATGGCGAACTTCCTGAACACCGTATGGCCTTTTTGAAACGGATCCTAAGGGGTAGGCGCATGCGAGCCTTCACGAGACCAACGGCACACCGGCGGATCCTGGGCGCGCTGGCCCTCGCGCTGGCCTTGCAGCTGGGCGCGGCGGCCGGGATCCAGGCCGCGCGCATCAAGGACCTGGCCGTCTTCCGCGGCGTGCGGGCCAACCAGCTCGTAGGCTACGGCCTGGTGGTCGGCCTGACCGGCAGCGGCGACAGCGACGATGCCAAGTTCATGCTGCAGTCGCTCTCCTCCATGCTCGAGAAGATGGGGGTGACCGTCAAACCCGAGGACATCGAGGTCAAGAACGTGGCGGCGGTGATCGTGACGGCGGAGCTGCCCCCGTTTGCGCGCACGGGCAGCCGGCTCGACATCCTGGTCAGCTCGCTCGGCAACGCCAAGTCGCTGCAGGGCGGCACCCTGCTCATGACCCCGCTCAAGGGGGCCGATGGCCAGGTGTACGTGGTCGCCCAGGGCCCGCTCAGCACCGGCGGGTTCACGGTCGGCGCCAACACCGGCGACAAAGTGCAGAAAAACTTCACCACCGTCGGCCGGGTGGTCCAGGGCGGCCTGGTCGAGCGCGAGGTGCCCTTCAATCTGAACCAGAAGGAGAGCCTGAGCCTGGCCCTGCACCGGCCCGACTTCACCACCGCCACGCGCATGGCCCAGTCGATCAACGCCGGCCTGGAGGCCAACGTCGCGCGCGCCCAGGACTCCGGCACGGTGCAGGTGGCGGTGCCGCCGAAATACCTGGGGGACCTCGCGCCCCTGATTGCCGTCATCGAGACTCTGAGCGTGGTGCCCGACACCGTCTCGCGCATCGTGATCAACGAGCGCACCGGAACGGTGATCATGGGCGAGAGCGTGCGGATCTCGACCGTGGCCATCGCCCACGGCAACCTGAGCGTTCAGATCAAGACGAGCTTCAACGTCTCCCAACCGCTGCCGTTTACGAGCTCCGGGACGACCACCGTCACTCCGGACACCCAGACCGTGGTCCAGGAGGGGCGTGCGCCGCTCTACGTCATGCCGGAGGGCGTGAGCATCGGCGAGGTCGTCCGGGCGCTCAACGCCCTGGGGGTCTCCCCGCGCGACCTGATCTCGATTTTTCAGGCCCTGAAGGCCGCCGGCGCCCTGCAGGCCGAGCTGGAGATCATCTGATGCCCGGGCCGATCGACCGTTTGACGCCGGCTGCGGCCGCCGGCGCCGCCCGCCCGCCGGCCGCCGGTCGAACGCCCCCCTCCGGCGGCAGCCCCGATCCCCGCCTGAAGAGCGTCTGCCGGGACATGGAGGCGCTTTTCATCCATCACATGCTGAGCGAGATGCGCAAGACCGTGGCCAAATCGGGCCTCCTCGACGGGGGCCGGGCGGAGGAGGTCTACACCTCCCTCATGGACGCGGAGATGGCAAAGCACATGGCGCAGAGCGGCAGCCTGGGCCTATCCGCGATGCTGATGGAGCAGTTGAGCCGCCGTCAGGCGGGGGCGGCGGCGCCGGCCGATCCGGTGCCAGCCCCGGCCGCGGCGCGGCGCACACCCTGAAAATTGTCTAAAGCTTACAGACCGATGGCCGATACAGACCCTGTGGCCTCGAGGAGGGGGATCCCGTGATGCTCCGATCGATCGACGAGCTGGTGGGGGTGCTGCGCGAGCAGGCATCCCGCTGCGCCGAACTGCAGCAGGCGGCGGAGCGCGAGTACCAGGCGCTCTGCCACCGCCGACTGGACGTCATGCGCGCCGCGGCGTCCGAGAAAGAGGCGATCTTGCAGGGGTTGAACGGGCTGGAGCAGCGCCGCGCGGCGCTGGTCGAGCGGCTCGCCGCCGAGTGGCAGCTGCCGGCGGCGGGGCTGACGATGGAGTCCCTGGCGCAGCGGCTGCCGGGGGCGCAGGCGGGCCGGTTGCAGCGCTGCCGCGACGAGCTGCGCGAGCGGCTTGAGCGCCTGCAGCAGGTGCAGCGCCGCAGCGAGGCCCTGTGCCGCGGGGCGATCGACATGCTGCAGGGGGCCCACCGGCTGCTGAAAGGCTTTTGGGTCGGGGCGCCCGTGTACCGGGGCGACGGGGGCTACCCGGCTGCAGGCGTCAGCGGCCATATCGTCCGCGGGGAGGTGTGACATGCCTAGCGAGCCTGTCGACGCGAAGGAACTCGGTTTGAGGAGAGATCGGCCATGAGCCAGTTGCTTGGGTTGCTTTCGATCGGGACGGGCGCCTTGCTCAGCCAGCAGCGCGCCATCAACGTGACCGGCAACAACATCGCCAACGTCAACACCCCCGGCTACTCGCGCCAACGCGTGGGGTTCGCGACCAACATCCCCGTGCCGTCACCGGCCGGCGTCGTCGGTTTCGGGGTGCGCACCACGACCGTCGAGCGCATGTACGACCGGTTCATCGGCATTCAACTCAACCAGGAGAGCGCCAGTCTCGGCCACTGGGACGCCCAGAAAGGGGCCCTCGAACGGGTGGAGGTCGTCTTCGACGAGACCGCCGGCTATGGCCTGAACCAGGCGCTGAGCCAATTCTGGTCCGGCTGGCAGGACCTGGCCCTCAACCCGCCGGGCGGGGTGGAGCGCAGGGTGCTGGCCGGGATCGGTCAGAACCTGGCGGACACCATCGGGCGTAAATACGGCGAACTCCAGCAAATCCGCCACGACATCGATGCCTCGGTGAAGGACGGCGTCGAGTCGGTCAATCGGTTGACGGCAAGCATCGCGGATCTCAACCAGAAGATCGCCCGCATCGAGGCCGGCGGCACCGAGACGGCCAACGACTATCGCGACAGCCGGGACATGGCGCTCAAGCAGCTCTCCGAGCTGATCGAGGTCCAGAGCCATGAGGATTCCGGAGGACAAGTGGTCGTCTCCATCGGCGGCGGCAGCGTTCTGGTGGAGAGCGGAAACTACTATCGGTTGGGCGTGCGCCGCGACATCGAGGCGGACGGCAGCGCCACGCTGATCCGCTTTGACGGCGCCGGGTGGACGGACATCACCGGCGATGTCCGCGCCGGAAAGGTCGGCGGCTGGCTGCAGGCCCGCGACGTTAAAGTCGCCGGCTACATGGCGGATCTGGACACCCTGGCCCGCGACCTGATCACCGCGGTCAACGGACTGCACGCGGAAGGCTCCGGAATCGACAGCGCCGGCTCCTCCGGCATCCCCTTTTTCAGCGGCAGCGGGGCTGCCGACATCGCGGTGAACGCGGCGATTCTGGAAGACTACAACCTGATCGCCGCCGCCGCCGCCGGCTCGCCGCCGGGCGATGGGAGCAACGCCCTGCGCATCGCCGCGCTGCAGGACGCACCGGGGGGCGGTGTGAGCTTCAACGAGGCGGCCAACGCCTTGGTCAGCAAGGTCGGCCACGACGTGCGCGAAGCCAAAGCCTTCGCGAGCTATCAGTCCGGGATGATGGCCTATCTGGAAAACTACCGCGACTCCCTGTCGGGGGTTTCGCTCGACGAGGAGATGGTCAACCTGATCAAGTACCAGGCGGCCTACAACGCTGCGGCCAAAATGATCAGCATCGCCCAGGACATGCTGGACAATCTGATGAGTATCACGCGCTGATTCAGTATGTTAACCGGCAACATCTATAAATTAAGTTAACATTTTTCCGGAGGGAAAAATGAGAATCACCCAAAACATGATTTCGGCCATTTTCGTGCGCAACATGCAGCGGCAGGCCGAGGCCCTGCTCCAGCGCCAGGAGCAGCTGGCGACCCAGAAGCGGATCAACCGGCCCTCGGACGACCCGATCGGGGTCGGCCGCGTGCTCAACGGCCGTTCGATGCTTTCCTCCATCGACCAGTATGCGGAGAACATCCGCCAGGGCAAGACACGGCTGGAGATGACCGACCAGACGCTTTCGATGGTGAGCGATTTCCTCCAGCAGGCGCGGCGCATCGCCGAGGAGAAGAGCGGCGCCGAAATCAGCGCCTCGCAGCGGGAGTTCGCCGCAGCCCAGGTCAAGGAGATCTACGAGCAGGTTTTGCAGCTGGCAAACTCCAAGCACGGCGGCCGCTTCATGTTCGGCGGCCACACGACCGCCGAGACCCCGTTTGTGCGCGACAGCGACTACGCGGCCACCTACCGCGGAGACTCCGGCAGCTTTCGGATTCCGATCTCCGGGCAGGCCGAGGTCACGGTGGACGCCGACGGAAGGAACTATTTCCTAATGAGTGCCGCAGACGGGGGCGTCGACATCTTCGCCGAGCTGCAGGGGTTGATCGAGGGGCTTGAAGAGGAGGACCTGGCGGCCGGCACCGCGCGGATCCGGGCGGCCGTGGACCCGCTGCAGGCGGCCGAGCAGCAGATCGTCAACAAGCGCTCCGAGCTAGGGCCCAAGCTCTACCGGTTCCAGGCGACCGAGGAGCACTGGGGCGCCTTCAAGGCCCGGATTCAGGATGCCATCGGCCGGGACGAGGATGTCGACGTGGTCCAGGTCGCTTTGGAGCTGACCAATCTGAAGACCGCCTATGAGACCAGCATGGCGGCGGCCGCCAAGATTCTTCAACCCAGCCTGGCCAACTTCCTTCGCTGACCCGCAGGGATGGACGAGGCGATGCACGCCATCGGATCGATCGCCGGCCGCTTGCTGACGCTCCTGGTTCTGGTCGGGGCCCTGGCCGCGCCGGGCTGGAGCCTGAGCGCCAAGGATGCCGTGCGGCTGAAAAAGGCCGGGGTGAGCGCGGCGACGCTCGAGGTCATCGCCCGCGAGAAGGTGATTGAAACCGCCGCTTTCAGCGCGGATGAGATCGTGGCCATGAAGTCGGCCGGCATCGGGGAGGAGGCGCTCCAGGCGATTCTCTCGGCCGGTTCGTTTCTGAAGGAGCGGGAACCGGTGGTCTACGGGCGGGAGCTGCGCCCCATTCGCTTCACCACCGCCCAGGATATCATCGCGCTCAAAGAGGCCGGGGTGAGCGACGCGGTGATCGAGGCCGTCGTCGCGGTCAGCCGCCGGGATGCGGACGCCGACCGGGACGGAGCCTATCGGCTGCTGCGGGACATGGGGCTCAGCGTGGATGTGATCCGCCCCTGAACCCGGCTCCGCGACCCCGGCGAGGCGATTCCAACGCCATGGGAACACCATCCTCAGCGGCAGCACAGAGGCCCGCGTGCGGGCCGGACAGCCTGCCGGCCCTGCGGGAGGCCGAGCGGCTGCTAAATTTCCTGCCGACTATCTTGATCGGCCTCGGTCCGGAGCTCTGCGTCACGCGCTGGAACCGGATGGCCGAGACGGTGCTGGGGGCCCCCGCGGCGCAGGTGGCCGGGAAATTCCTGGCGCAGGCCGGGATCCGCTGGGATTGGGAGCGGGTGCAGCGCGCCATCGCCGCCTGCCGGGCACAGGGCGAATCGGTCCGGCTCGATGATCTCAGCTATGTCCGCGCCGACGGCGCCGAAGGGATGCTCGGGCTGACGATCCACCCGCTGGCGGAGGCGGCCGACGCCCCGGGCGGGGTCACCGTGATCGGCGCCGACATCACCGAGCGCAAGCAGCTCGAGCGGCAGCTGGCCCACTCCCAGAAACTGCGCTCCATCGGCCAGCTCGCCTCCGGCATCGCGCACGAGATCAACACGCCCACCCAATACGTCGGCGACAACACCCGCTTTCTGCTGGATGCGTTCGCCGACCTGATGAGCGTTCTCAACGCCTATGGGGACCTGCTGGCCGAGGCCCGCTCCGCGGGGGTGTGCTCCGATCGGGTGCGGGCGGTCGACGCGGCCATGCGCCAGGCCGATGTGGACTACCTGAGCGCGGAGATCCCGGTCGCCATCCGCCACACCCTGGAGGGGGTGGAGCGGATTGCGAAGATCGTGCGCGCCATGAAGGAGTTCGCGCATCCCGGCCGTGAAGAGAAGGTGATGGCGGACCTGAACGGGATCATCGAGACGACGCTCACGGTGGCGCGCAACGAGTGGAAATACGTCGCCGATGTAGTGACGGATTTCGACCCGAGCCTGCCGCCCATCTCCTGCCACCCCGGTGAGATCAACCAGGTCGTGCTCAACCTGATCGTGAACGCGGCCCACGCGATCGAGGAGGCGATCGGGTCGCAGGGGGGCGGGAAGGGCGTCATTACGGTCGCCACCCGCCGCTGCGACGGGTGGGCCCGGATCCGCGTCCAGGACACCGGGGCGGGAATTCCCGCCGCCGTTCAGCCGCGGATCTTCGACCCGTTTTTCACCACCAAGCCGGTGGGGCGCGGCACCGGCCAGGGGCTTGCGATCTGCCACCCGGTGATTGTCGAAAAGCACGGCGGACGGATCTCCTTCGAATCGGAGATGGGCCGCGGGACCACCTTCACCATCGAACTGCCGCTCGCCGATGCCGGAGAGGGGGCATGACCGATCCCCGGCCGGGCGCGGTGCTCTTCGTCGACGACGAACCTCTGCTGCTGCAGGGCCTGCAGCGGATGCTGCGCAGCCAGCGCGGGGTCTGGAAGATGCGCTTTGCCGGCAGCGGCCGGGAGGCCCTCGAGCTGCTGGCGCACGAGACCGTTGATGCGCTGGTGACCGATTTGCGCATGCCCGGCATGAGCGGCGAGGAGCTGCTGCGCGAGGTGCAGGCGCGCCACCCGCAAGTGGTGCGGATCATCCTCTCCGGGGAGATGGACTCGGCCGCATCCTTCACGGCCGTGCAGTGCGCCCATCGCTACCTGGCCAAGCCCTGCGCGGCCGAGGAGCTCAAAGCCGCCCTGGCGCAGGCCCTGTCGCTGCGCGGCTGGGTCGAGACCCATCCGCTGAAGGGGCTGCTGGCGCGGATCGAGTCGCTGCCGAGCCTGCCCGAGGTCTATGCCAAGCTGCTGGCCGAGATCCAGTCGCCGCGCTCCTGCCTGCGGCGCGTGGGGCAACTGCTCGAACGCGACGTCGGCATGACGGCCAAGATCCTGCAGATCGTGAACTCGGCCTTCTTCGGTTTGCCGCGGCGGGTGGTCAATGTGCAGGATGCGGTGGCGTTGCTGGGCCTCGATACGCTCAAGGCCCTCGTGCTCTCCACCAAAATTTTCAGCCAGTTCGATTCCCGGCGCATGCGGGGTCTGAACCTCGAGGCCCTGTGGCAGCACAGCATGCAGGCCGGGGTGTTCGCCCGCACGATCGCCGCCAGCGAAAAACTGCCGCGCGCCTCCCAGGACGAGGCCTTCACCGCCGGGATGCTGCACGACATCGGCAAGCTGGTGCTGGCCCAGAATTTCCCGCAGGAGTGCGAAGAGGTCGCCGCCCAGGCCAGCGCCGGCGATCTACCGGCCGCGGAAATCGAGCTGGCGCGCTTCGGCGCGTCGCACGCGGAGCTGGGGGCCTATCTCTTGGGGCTGTGGGGGATCGGGGAGGCCGTCGTGGACGCCATCGCGCGCCACCACCGGGCGCTGCAGGGCACCGGCGGCCAAGAGCTTGCGGCGGCCGTCTGCGGAGCGAACGAACTCGAGCACATGCTCGCCGGCGCGCCCGGCGCGACGGCCGTTGCCGGATGGGCGGGCAGCGGTCATGGGTGCCCCGGGGAGCTATTGGGCCGGTGGGCGCCGGTGTGCCGGTCGCTGCACATGCAGGAGGGGGCAGATGTCTAACCGGGTACTGTTGGTCGACGACGATCCGAACATCCTGGCGGCGTTTAAACGCCAGCTGCGCAAGAAAGCCGATATCGAGACCGCTGCGAGCGGGGCGGCCGGCCTGGAGATCCTGAAGGGCGGGGGGCCCTTCGCGGTGGTCGTGACCGACTACTGCATGCCGGAGATGAACGGGATCGAGTTCCTGGCGCAGGTCCGCAGGGTCTCGCCGGACTCCGTGCGCATGATGCTCACGGGCAGCGCCGACCTGGCCGCGGCGATCCAGGCCGTGAACCAGGGCAACATCTTCCGTTTCCTCACCAAACCCTGCGCCAGCGAGGAGCTGCTGGAAGTGCTGAAGGCGGGCATCGAGGAGTACCGTCGCATCCACAGGGAGCGCAAGTTCAACAAGCGCACCCGCCGCTGGCTCAAGCAGGCCATGGAGGTGCAGCAGTGCCTGCTGCCCGGAAAAAGCTCGGGCTGGCAGGAGCTCGACATCGCCGGCCGCAGCGTTTTCTGCGATCAGACCGGCGGCGACTACTACGACTACTTCGAAAAGTCCGAAACCGGGGAGCCCACGATCAGCGTCGTGGTGGGCGACGTGTCCGACCACGGACTGCCATCGGCGCTCCTGATGACCACCGCCCGTGCGACGCTCCGAGAGTGCGCGTCGCGGCCGGCGAGCCCGCGCCAGATCGTCAGCCACATCAACCGCCGGCTGGCCCAAGACGTTCAGGACACAGGGCGCTTCATGACTCTATTCTACGCGGAGATCGAACGCGCCACCCGCAGCATACGCTGGGTCCGCGCCGGCCATGACCCGGCGATCACCTACGACCCGCGCGCCGGACAGTTCGCCGAGCTCAACGGGCAAAGCGGACTGCCGCTGGGCGTGTTCGATGAGGCGGTCTACGAGGAGCACCGCCGGGAGCTCGGCCCGGAGCAGATCGTGGCCTTGGCGACCGACGGCATCTGGGAGGCGCGCAGCGCCGAGGGGCGGGTATTCGGCAAAAAGCGTATGCAGGAGGTGATCCGGGAGCATGCCGCACGTCCGGCGGCGGAAATCGTCGAACAGACGCTCGAAGAGCTCCAGCGATTTCTCCACCCGGGGCAGGTCCAGGACGACGCCACCCTGGTGGTGGTCAAAGTGGGGGGCTGACGTGCACCGCCGAGTCGACTGCCACGGCTGCATCCACTACCTCGTCACCTGGGACGAGCGCTTCCCCCACGGCTGCCGGCGGATGGGCTTCAAGAGCGCCCGCTACCCCGGCGATGAGGTCCGCGCCGCCATGAACGGGGCGACCTGCCGCCTTTTCGAACCGAAGCGCCCCTGCCTGAAGCGGCATCAGAGCCCGACTCCCGCCGTCAAACGCTGAGCGATCGCCCAAGCTTGCCCGGGCGAGCCGATTCGTCGGACCCGATCAAGCCGTCCCCCGCCGGGCGGCCGCATCCCGTTGGGTGCCGGCCCGGGCGATGCGATGCAGCGCGGGCGAGGCGCAGAACGAAAGACCCTGTTCGGGGGGGTGGCCGAACAGGGTCAGTCGGAGGTGGGAATGAAGGAAAGGAGGAAAACTTCATTCCGTTTGGGCATAGATAAAGCAATCTGCGTGCCATGATAAAATTTTTCGGCGAAATTTTTAACAAAAAAATATCGATAAAAATAAATTAATCGATATCTGCATGTTATTAAATCATAGGCGATGGTTCCGGTCGCACCGGCGCGAATCCCCTTTTGTTCACCGACCGGTTTCGGGCGGCTGTTTCGTCAAAATACCGACAGCCGCTGAACCCGCACGTCAAATTCGCCCATCTGCTTCGATTCCTTGTCGGCCGGCACAATCGATGGCGGGCGATTGGCCGCAGCGGTGAAAATCAGCTCAAGTTTTGCGTTTCGCCGGCCGATACAAAAGCCATCGATAGCGGTTTGGTCGGAGGAATCGCCGTCGACCCGGTGCTGCCGCGGCTGCGAATCGGTGAGGATCGCAACGAACAGCCAAAGAGCGTGCAACCGGCGGAAGAGCGGTCTATATGAGGTGTGAACCCGCATGTTGAACATCCCGAAATCATTGAGCGTCTCCCAAGCGGCGGCCCTGTGCAAGGTGGGCCGAACGACGGTGGGGTATTGGGTGCGCTCCAAAAAGGTGTTTGCGAACCGCGAGGGTCGCAACTACAGGATTCCGGTCGAGGATCTGCTGCATTTTTTGAAGTCCTCGGGGCAGCCGATTCCACCGGAGCTCGTCAACGGTCATGCCGGGCGGCCGATCTTCAAGACGTTCCAGAGCTGCTGGACCTTCTGGGGCGGCAACGGCAGCGGGCATGTCTGCGAGCAGTGCACGGCGTTCCGGCGCCAGATCGAGGACTGCTTCCGGGCCCGCGACAGCGGGCAATCGGGCTGCCCGCAGACCTGCCGGGAGTGCCGCTACTACCATGAGACCTTTTTGGCGCGGTTCCAGTTCATCCACCAGATCAGCGTTCCGGCCGCCGTGTTCAGAGACTTGAGCATCTGGGGCGGCAACCCGGCCTGGGCGGCTCTGTGCGATCTGCCGGAAGAGAGCCTGATCGGGATCGGAATCGAAAAGATCATCCACCCCCAGTCGCTGCCCGCGGTCATTTCGACCCTCAAGCGGATGTCTCTCGAAGAGAAGGCCGGCGGAGCGACAGGGCCTATTTTCATCAACGCCCGGCAGCGGGGCAAGCGCGCGGTCGATGCCTGGGTCATTCCACTGCTCGAACCCGAAGGCGCCCTTTTGCTGCTCGCCATGCCCCCGGGTGCGGACGCCGGCGCGGTGGCCGGCTGAAGCCGATCGTCGCGGCACACCGCCGCAGGGCCCCGGCGCGCAAGGCGGTGGCGCTCCGCGAGCCGCACATGCCGCGGCGTGAAACGATCCTGCCGACGGGAGTCCCGTGTCATCCGCGGGAGGGGTGAATGTTTCTGGGATTGAAGAAAAAACAAGAGGAAGAGCCCCGATCGGCCGCCGATAGAGCGAGCCAGTTGGAGCAAAGCGAGAAGCGGCGAGAGTTTCTGCTGCAGGCGGCCCAGGCGCTGCTCGCCGACCTGAGGCAGTTTGCGCTCGATCTGCGCGAAGTGCCCTATGCCGCATTCCGGCAGGAGCTCGCCGATCTGGCGGAGAGGCTCGCTGCGGAGGAGAAGCTCGGCCGGCTGGAGCGCTTGTTCGACTCCCGTCAGCGCAGCATCCAGGAGTTCGTGCGGCGCCAGAACGAGTGTCTGAAGACGCGCGAGGCCGAACTCAAGGAGATCATCGACATCCTGACCAAGGCCATGGCGGTTTTGGACAACGAAAACCGCGAATACAACCACAGCATCATGGAGCAGGGCCGGCGCCTGGAGGAGCTCACCCATCTGGAGGATATCCGGCGGCTCAAGCAGAGCCTGCTGCAGGAGGTCGAACAGCTGCGCCGCGCGGTGCAGGCGAAGGAGTCCCGCGACGGGGCCAAGATCCAGTCGCTGGCCAAGCAAGTGGCGGTCTTGAACACCGAACTCCAACAGGTGCGCACCGAATCCGAACGGGACGGCCTGACCGGAGTCTACAACCGCCGCTCTTTCGACCGGTTTCTGTCCGATCTGCTGGCGAAGCGCAGCGGAGCGGATGAGCCTTTCAGCTTGTTGATGATCGACATCGACAACTTCAAGCGCCTCAACGACAGCTTCGGCCACCCGGCCGGCGACAGCGTGCTGTCGGCCGTTGCTCGAAAGTGCCGGCAGCTGATCCGCATCCAGGATTTTCTGGCGCGCTACGGCGGCGAGGAGTTCGCCGTCGTGCTCTCCGGTGCCGGCCTGCGCGATGCGGTGAAGAAAGGCCGGCAGATCTGCGAGGCGATCGCCGCCACGCGCTATGTCCTGGAGGGGTCCGGGCGCCAGCAGCCGCTTGCGCTGAGCGTGAGCATCGGCGTCAGCGTCAGCGCCGCCGAGGACACGCCCTCCGCGTTGGTCGGCCGGGCGGACAAAGCGCTCTACCTGGCGAAAGCATCAGGGAAAAATTGCGTGCGCTCCGAAAAGGAGAGCCAATGAGCCGCCCGGGACGATTTGACCGCGGGCAGGCGGCAGCTTTTGCCGGCCGAGAGGGCTGCCCGCTGCCGTCGAGCCCCTGCAGGACGCGGGAAAACCTGATTTGGCCGCACGCGCGCGGTGTGCACGGTTTTTGCTTAACTTGGCAGGCGAGGCGGGGACCGTCCTCGAATCGTCTCGGCCGAGCCTGTGGCCGGCCGCAGGGAGGAGATGCACGATGAAGATCAGCGGGTTTGACCCCGGGGTCGGCCGGATCGGCGCCGATCGGCCGGCGCAGCAGGCGCCCGTGCCGGGTGCGGGCGGCTTCGGCGACATTCTCAAGCAGGTGCTGGGGGAGGCTCCCGCGGCGCAGGCCGAACCGGGAGCGGCGATTTCGCTGCCGGCCGCACTGCCGGTCCGGCCGGTCGATCCGGCCCCGGCCGCAGCTGCGGCCGACCGCGTGGAGCGCGTCCTGGACCTGCTGGAGGCCTATCGGCAGAAACTGGTGGATCCCCGTGCGGACCTGAAGGCTCTGGACGGGGCGGTGCGTGAGGTCGAAAAGGGCGTGGCGGAACTCAAACCCGCCTTTAGCCGCCTGCCGGAAAGCGATGGGCTGAAGGAGATCGTCAACCGCGCCCTCGTCGCCGCCTCCGTCGAGATCGTGAAGTTCCGCCGGGGGGACTACCTAAGCTGAGGCGGGTGTGACGGCCCCGGCGCAGCTCATCTCCCGCCCTCCGCCCATGGGCAAGGTGCGTGCCTACATTTTGAGGATGGCCGGGCTTTCCACGACGGCCATCAAGGTGCTGCGGATCTGCAACGAGGCGAACACCTGCGCCAACACGCTCAACCGGGTCATTTCGCTGGACCCGGTCTTGACCGGCCGGGTCCTCCAGCTGATCAACTCCGCCTATTACTGCCTGCCGAGCAAGGTCAACTCCCTGACGCGCGCCATCATCCTGCTGGGGATCAACACGGTTAAAAATGTCGTGCTCAGCTTCGCCCTCCTGCAAAGCTTTTCCAGGCGCGATGCGTTCCGCGCATTTCCCGCGGATGGATTCTGGGCGCATTCGCTGAGCGTTGCCGCCGGCGCCAAACTGCTGGCCGGCCAGCACGGAGTGCAGTTCGCCGAGCGGGAGGACTTCTTCGTGGCCGGCCTCATGCACGATATCGGCAAGGTCCCGCTGAACCATCTCTTCACCGAAGAGTACCGGCGGGCCGCCGCATGGGCGCGCTCCTCGGGGGCATCCATGCGCGACGGGGAGCAGGCGGTGATCGGCATCGACCACGGGGCGGTGGGCGAGGTCATTGCGCGGAAATGGGAGCTGAGCCCCGCGCTTTGCGAGGCGCTGGCGCTTCACCACCATCCGCCGGACCGGGGGGAAGGGCGCGGTCTGAAACTGGTGCAGGCGGTCGCGCTGGCCGATGCCTTGACCCACGGCATGGGCATCGGCATCGCCGGCCGGGATTGCGGCGGGCAGGATCAAGGGCGGCGGGTATTGGATGCCTGGGGCGTGACCCCGGCGGCGGCGGCCGCACTCGCCGCCGCCGTGGACCAGGAAATCGAGAAGGCGCGGATCTTTTTGGAGATCGCCGGCCGGGATTGACGTCATGGAGGTCACTTTCTGGGGGGTGCGGGGCTCGATCCCGACACCCGGCTACGACACGGCCCGCTACGGCGGCAACACCCTGTGCATCGAGGCGGCGCCCGAGGGGTGCAACCGCACCCTCATCATCGACGCCGGCTCGGGGATCCGACTTCTGGGAAACGACCTGGCGTCGCGCCCCGGTCGGTCGGACGGCCCGGCGCGGATCGACCTTTTGCTGACCCATACGCACCTGGACCACATCCTGGGTCTGCCCTTTTTCCGCCCGCTCTACAACCCCGCGACCCAGGTGACGATCTATGGGCCGGTCATTTCGGCGGCGGACAGCCTCAAGCAGGTGATCGGCGGGCAGCTGAGCTACCGCTATTTCCCGGTGCGCCAAGTGGAGCTGTCCGCCGCCATGCGCTACGTCGACTTGAAAGAGGGCGTGGTGGATCTGGGCGACGGAATCCGGGTCTCCACCGCCTATCTCAACCACCCCTTGCTGTGCATGGGCTACCGCATCGAGCAGGCCGGCAAGGTGGTCTGCACCGCCTTCGACACCGAACCGTTCCACAATCTCTTCACAACCGACCCGGGCGAGCCGGGCTATGACGAGCTCATGGCGCAGGAGGGCGAGCTCGCCGCCCGCGAGGCCCGCAGCCGCCTCAACGAGTTCTTTCGGGGCGCAGATCTTCTGATCCACGACGGCCAGTTCACCGCGGCCGAGTACCGCTGCGGGCGCGTCGGCTGGGGGCACTCGGCGATCGAGCACGCCGTTGCCGCAGCCGAGGCAAGCGGCGTCCGCCGCCTGGCCCTGGTGCATCACGACCCGCTGCGCACCGACGCTGAACTGGACGAGCTCGCGCGCATCTATGGGGGGGTGAGGGCAGACTCCGGAGTAGAGGTTATCTTCGCCCGCGAAGGGCAATCCATCATGTTGTAAATCATATTTCGATCGATATCTGATCGATAAAATTATTTTTTAGTCGCAATAATGAAAAGGCGCCGAAAGGGCAGCAGCACGCTGCCATCGGCGCGCTGCGGGTAGTGCGGCTTGAGCAGCGCTGAGTAGGCAGCCAGAAACCCCGGCCGGTCGCTCGGGCTAAGCGCATCAAGGTAGGGACGCAGGCTGGTGCCCAGCGCCCATTGGACCACGGGGTCCTCGCCGCGCAGGATATGCAGGTACCGGGTCTCCCAGATGTCAACCGTGGCGGAGATTGCGCAGAGCAGGTCGTAGTAGGCCTCGGCTGCGAGAATGGCAGGGGCGCTCGCGACCCCCGCCAGCTGCGCGGACCAGGGGCCTGAGGCGGCGGCCGCCGATTGCAGGGCGCGCACCGGTTCATCGTGCATCGCGGGCATCTGCGCCGCGAGCACCCCGCCCGGGGCCAGGCAGGCGAGCAGCCTGGGAAACAGCTGCGCATGGCCGGCGATCCAGTGCAGGGCTGCGTTGCTGAAGATCACATCCACGGGTTCCGGCGGCGACCAGGACGAAATCTCGACGCGTTCGATCGCAACCCCTGCCGCCCGCGCCTTTTCGAGCATGGCCGCAGAGGCGTCGACGCCCACCAGCTGCGCGCCCGGGAACCTCTCGCGCAGCAGCGGCAGCGCGCTGCCGGTCCCGCACCCCAGGTCGACCACGCGCCTTGCTCCGGGATGCGTGATCCGGGCGATGAGGTCGAGCGCCGGCCGCAGCCGCTCGTCGGCAAAGCGCAGGTATTGCCCGGGGTCCCACGTGGATCGCGCAACGCTCATCTCTCTTTCCTCCTTTGGCACTCCATTGCCCACTCCCGGTTTGCTTATATCGAACTCGGCGGCGCAGTTTCAAGAGCATCCGCTTCGCAGCGCTGCAAGGCGCGTTGTCCCTTCGCCGCCACCCATGCTCCAAAAACACTTGACAAGATTTTTCAAAGGGTGCTACCAGTATTTCACATTGAGCAATTTTATAGACGATAATTCCTTATTCCGGAATTTAGTGTCGGCCGGCCGATGAAGCAAACCTCGGACAGAGAATCGATAAAATCGGTTGAAAAAGGGTTCCGTTTGCTGGCCTGCCTCTACCAGGCCAATCGGCCGCTGGCCCTCGAGGAGTTCGTAACTCTCAGCGGATACAAAAAAACGTCGTGTTTCAGGCTACTCAAGACCATGCTCGGCTTGGAGATCCTGGAAAGAGGCCCCAACAGCAAGACCTATCAGTTCGGACCCCAGCTGGTTTCGATCGGGCTGGCGGCATTGAAAAACATGTCGTTGATAAAAACCGCGCTGCCGGTATTGCAGGCGCTCAGGAATGAGACCCATGAAACGGTCAACTTGTCGATGCGCGACGGCAACGAAATCGTGTTTGTGGAACGCCTGATGTCCAACTACATCGTGAATCCGAACATAAACGTCGGCGACCGGCTCCCGGTTTACTGCGCGAGCATGGGGAAGGCCATTCTGGCGTTCATGCGTGCGGAGCATGCCGAGGAGCTGATCGGCCAGTTGAATTTTCAAGCGAAGACCAAACGCACGATAACGACCGCGGCCGCGCTCAAAAAAGAGCTGAACGAAATCCGGAAAAACGGCGTTGCCATCAACGATGAAGAGCTCGAAAAGGGCCTCCGAGGGGTCGCGGCGCCGATTTTCAACCATACCGGGGAGGCGTTTGCCGCGGTCAACGTCGTATGGACGACGGCGCGGCACCCGAGCCGAAAAATGTTCGACCGCTTCACGCCCACGGTTGTTGCCGCCGCTGAAAAGATCTCCGCACGAATGGGCTGCGGCTCGAACACCTCATCACCCCGATCATCCGGATGCGCAGTTTCATGGGGGAAATCCTCCGGTCGAAAAACCCGGCGAAGGCGCACAGAAACCGATAGCGGTCGTCGCGGCGCATCTTGCTGACGACAGCAGGTGGAACGATGGAAAAACTGGTGATCACGGTGGCCCTGACGGGCAACGTCCCCACCAAGCAGATGAACCCGAACCTGCCGGTGACCGCGGAGGAGATCGCCGCGGACGTTAGGCGCTGCAGCGATGCCGGCGCCTGCCTCTTTCACGTGCATGCGCGGGATGCCGACCAGAAGCCGACCTTGGACATCGAGGCCTACAAGTCCAATGCGCGCGCGATCAAGGCATCGGCCCCGGATGTCATCCTGCAGCTCTCCACAGGGGCGCGCGCCGGAAAGGACTGGGAGGCTCGGGCCAAACCCATACGGCTGCTGCCCGAGATGGGCTCGTTCACCACGGGCTCGAACAATCTGCCCGGC
>JALOOU010000117.1 GCA_025454255.1 Desulfobacterales bacterium
TAGGCCGCGTTCAGGATCGTGCTCGCCAGCAGGGCCGCGAGCAGGGCGTAGTGGCCGGCGCTCACCGCGCCGTTGACCATGTACCACTTGCTCACGAACCCGCAGACCGGCGGCACCCCGATCATGGAGAGCGCGGCGACGGCGAAGGCCCCGAAGGTCCAGGGCATGCGTCGGCCCAGGCCGGCCATCATGCTGATCTTCTTCTGGTGGCTCGCGACGTAGATGGCGCCGGCCGTGAAAAAGAGCGTGATCTTGCTGAAGGCGTGATGGGCGATGTGGGCCACCCCGCCGGTCACGGCGAGCGGGGTCAGCATCGCGACCCCCAGGACGACGTAGGACAGCTGGCTCACCGTGGAATAGGCCAGCCGGGCCTTGAGGTCGTCCTTGGTCAGGGCGATGGCCGAGGCGAGCACGATGGTGAGCGCCGCGAAGACCGCCGTGGCATCCCCAAGCCCCAGCGCCTCCATGCGGGTGACGCCGAAGGCCGACAGCAGCACCCGGCAGATCGAGAACACGCCGGCCTTCACCACGGCCACGGCGTGCAGCAGGGCCGAGACCGGGGTAGGCGCCACCATGGCCGAGGGCAGCCAGTTGTGCAGGGGCATGATGGCCGCCTTGGCCAGGCCCGCCACGTAGAGGGCGTAGGTGACCGTGACGAGCCTGGGGTCGGCGTCGGCCGGAAAGATGCCCCGGGCCAGATCGCCCAGCCGGAAGTCGAGCGTGCCGCAGAGCACATACGTCAGGATCATCGCCGGCAGCAGGAAGAGCTTGGAGGTGCCCATGAGGTAGACCAGGTACTTGCGGGCGCCGTGGTAGGCTTCCTCGTCCTGGTGGTGGGCCACCAGCGGATAGGTGAACACCGTGATGACTTCGTAAAAAAGATAAAGCGTGAACACGTTGGCCGCCAGCGCCACGCCCACGGCGCCGAAGATGGCCACCGCGAAGCAGAAGTAGTAGCGGGTCTGGGCGTGCTCCTTGAGCGCGCGCATGTAGCCGATGTTGTAGGCCGTCGCCAGGATCCACAGGAAGGACGCCACCAGGGCGAAGATGAGCCCCAGCCCGTCCGCGCCGAACTTGACCTCGATGCCGGGCAGGATCACGAAGAGAGGGTAGACCAGGATCCGGCCGTCCAGCACCGGCGGCACGAAGGTGAGCACCGTGCCGAAGGTGAGCACGCCGGCGGCAAAGGACACCCCCTCGCGGGCGTTGATGTTGCCCCGCAGCAGCCAGATGAAGAGCGGCGACAGGCCGGTGAAGAGGATCGGCCAGATGAGGGTGGAGTGTTCGATTGCCATTAGGGTTTTCCTATTTGTGACGACGATTATCTCGAAGTCGCTTTTATTGGTAACAGGGTTCAAGGGTTCGAGGGGTCAAGGGGTCGAGTGGCGGATGATGGTCATCTTTCTCACTCGAACCCTTGAACCCTTGGACCCTCGACCCCTATCCTTTCAACATCGACAGCCGGTCGCTTGCGGAACTGCCCCAGCGCTTGGCCGCCACCAGGACCATGGCGAGCACCAGCGTGGCCTCGGCGGCGGCGAGCCCCATGACCAGCAGGGTGCCGAGCTGGCCCAGTTCATCCGAGGCCGGGGTCAGCCGGGCGCTCGCGACCAGCGCGAGCCCGGCGCCGTTCAACATCAGTTCCACCGAAATGAGCATCCCCACGAGAGACCGGCGGCTGGTGAGGCCGTAAAGGCCGAAGGCCAGCAGCAGCAGGGCGGCCAGGTGAAACAGGACCAGCGGGCTCATGCGCCTTTTCTCCTCTCGAAGCCGAGCACGACCGCCCCGGCCATGGCGGCGAGCAGCACCACCGAAATCAGTTCGAAGGCCAGGACGTACGGCCCCGTCAGCATCTGGCCGAGGCGGGCGAGCGGGAGCTCGGGCTTCAGGGCCAGGGCCTGGGGGCTCTGGGTGAGAACCACCGCCGCCAGGATCGCCGCCGGCAGGACCCCGCTCAGCAGGGCGAGCACGGCGCGCCGCGCCGGCCGCCGCTCTTCGTCCTCCTGGCCGGCGTCGCCGCCGGGCGCGCGCGTGAGCATGACGGCGAAGAAGATGAGGACGCTCACCGCGCCCACGTAGATCAGAATCTGCATCAGGGCCATGAAGGGGGCCGCCATCAGAAAATACATCCCCGCGACCCCGAACAGGGTCATGATGAGCCCCAGCAGCGCGCGCACCAGGTCCCGGCAGCGCACGGCCGCCCATCCCCCGGCGAGGATCAGCACCAGGTAGAACCCGTAGGCGGCGTAGGCCAACTGTTCCATAGTCCCTGCCTCCTTCAGGTCGGGGGCCTCGGCCCGGGGGGCCGCGGCGCATCGACCGGGTTGCGAAGCCTGGCCAGCAGATCGAGATCGAAGTCCTGCCGCGTCGTCCCCACCAGGTAGGCGTTGCGGGAGAAGCGGATGGCCTCCACCGGGCAGCTCTGCACGCACAGTCCGCAGAGGCTGCACAGGCTGTAGTTGAGCCGGTAGCTGTCGAGGACGCGCTCGATTTTGTCCGGCGGCGGGGGCAGGTGCGCCGAGTAGGGCGACTTCAGCTCCGGCGCCAGCAGCAGCCCCGGGTCGCCGGCCTCGGCCCCTTCGCCGACCGCGTGCAGGCGCAGGCTGATGCAGCGCGACGGGCAGATCTCGACGCATTTCCAGCACATGATGCAGCGCGGGGTTTGCGGGTCGTCCGCCGCCGGCACCAGTTCGATATGACCGCGAAAGGTCGCCAGGTTGTCGACCTCCTGGCGCGGGTAGTGAACCGTGAGCCACGGCTTGAACAGTTCCACGCCGGTGATCTTCAGGCCGACGGCCAGGCTCCAGAGACCCTGCAGGGTCTTGAACAGGCGTTTCATCCTCACCCCACCCACTTGACGAGCAGGGCCGTCGCCACGAGATTGGCGAGCCCCAGCGGAATCAGCCACTTCCAGCAGACGTTGAGCAGCTGGTCGAAGCGCACCCGCGGAAAGGTCCAGCGGAACCACATCAACGCGAAGACGAGCGCGAACACCTTGCCCAGAAACCACCACGGGCCGGGGACCAGCGGGCCGTCCCAGCCGCCCAGGAACAGGGCGGTCGCCACGGCGCAGACCACCACCATGTAAGAGTATTCGGCCAGGAAGAAGATGCCGAAGCCCATGCCGGAGTATTCGGTGTGGAAGCCGGCGGTCAGTTCGCTTTCGGCTTCGGGCAGGTCGAAGGGCGCGCGGTTGGTTTCGGCCACGGCCGAAATGAAGAAAACGGCGAAGGCCAGCGGCTGGACGAAGACGTTCCAGGACAGCAGGCCTTTCGCCTGGGTGGCGGCGATGGCCGACAGGTCGAGGGAACCCACCTGAAAGGCCACCGCCAGCACCGCGAGCAGCAGCGGGATCTCGTAGGCCACCGACTGGGCGACGGCCCGGGCGGCGCCGAGCAGGCTGTACTTGCTGTTCGACCCCCAGCCGGCCAGACAGAGCGCGAGCGTGTTGAGGCCCGAGAACGCCAGGATGAGCAGCAGCCCCAGGTTGACGTCCATGCCCGTCAGCAGCGGGCTGAACGGGATGGGCAGAAAGCAGACCACCACCGGCGCCAGCGAGACCAGGGGCGCGAGCCAGAACAGCAGGCGGTCGGCGCCCATCGGGGCGACCAGCTGCTTGCTCATCAGCTTGCCGGCGTCGGCGAAGGGCTGCAGCAGCCCGTGGGGGCCGACCTCGTAGGGACCCGGCCGCCGCTGGATGAAGCCGGCCACCTTGCGTTCGGCGTACAGCAGCACCAGGCCGTTCACGCCCAGAAAGGCCAGGATGGCGGCGAGCGCGAGGACCATCTGCGCGAGGGGGTGGGTCAGCAGTGCCGTCAGCTCGGCCATCATCGGTCGATCTCCGGTATCACCAGGTCCAGGCTGCCCAGGATGGACACGGCGTCGGCCAGGAGCGTGCCCTGGGCGAGCTCCGCGAAGAGGCTCAGGTTGGAAAAGCCGGGCGCGCGCAGCTTGACCCGGTAGGGCGTCGGCCCCCCGTCGCTCAGCAGGTACACCCCGATCTTGCCGCGCGCGCCTTCCACGGCGAAGTAGACCTCGCCCTTCGGCGGGAGGAGGCGCTCGGACAGGTCGGGGGCGATGTGCGCACCGTCCGGCAGCGCCTCCAGGGCCTGTTCGATGATGCGCAGGCACTGGTTCATCTCCTCCATGCGCACCTCGTAGCGGTCCATGGCGTCGCCGTTCCGGCCGGTGGGGACCGTGAAGTCCAGGCGGTCGTAGACCGAGTAGGGCTCGGCGCGGCGCACGTCGTAGGCCACCCCGGAGCCGCGCAGCACCGGCCCGGTGGCGCCGTAGCGCCGGGCCGTCTCCGGGCTCAGCACGCCGATCTCCTCGCAGCGGCCGCGCAGGATCATGTTGTCGGTCACCAGGCCGCGGTACATGGGCAGGCGCTTCCTGAAATCGGCGACGAACTCGTGCGTGCCCCGGATGAACTCGTCGCCCAGGTCCGCCGAGACCCCGCCGAAGCGGTAGTAGCAGTAGGTCAGCCGCGAGCCGGTCACCATCTGCAGGAGGTCCATGATGCGTTCGCGGTCGGCGAAGGCGTAGACGATGGGGGTGAAGGCGCCCAGGTCGAGCAGGTAGGCCCCCCACCAGAGCAGGTGCGAGTTGATCCGGTTCAGCTCGCAGGTGATCACCCGGATGTATTCGGCGCGCGGGGGGACCGCGAGGCCCATCAGCTTTTCCACCGCGCCCACGTAGGCCCAGTTCCAGGCAAGGGCGTGCAGGTAGTCCACCCGGCCCATGTTGGGCAGGTACTGCACCCAGCTCTTCACCTCGCCCATCTTCTCGTGCATGCGGTGGATGTAGCCCAGGACCGGCTCGGCGCGGCGGATGTACTCGCCGTCCAGCTCGACGATCACCCGCAGCACGCCGTGGGTGGCGGGGTGCTGCGGCCCCATGTTGAGGATCAGCGTGTCGCCCTCTTCCTCGATGCGGGGGCCGAACGGGGCCGTGTAGAAATCCCCCGTCAGCCGTGCGTTCGCGTCCTGGGACATGGCGTCAGCTCTCTTCGCCCGCATCGCGGGGTTCGACCGCATGCTGTTCGAAATGCCGCTCGGCCAGGCGGCGGGCCAGGTTGCGCCGCGAACAGGCCGGGCAGACGCTGGCGTTGAACGGGGGGACGCCGCTCTCGCCGGCGCGCTCGAGCACCGGGACGAGGTCGATCACGGGTCCGAAGCGGGCGCCGCAGCTCGTGCAGCGGCGCAGGGGGACGCGCGAGGCCTCCTTGCCCCTCACGATCACCCGGCGCTCGCCGTCGACGTCCTCGAAGCGGATGGCGTTGACGGGACAGATCTGCACGCAGGCGGTGCAGGCGATGCAGGTCGGCGAGAGCCGGCCGAAGGAGGTGTCCACCCGGATCTCGACCCCGCGGCCGCAGAGGGCGAGCACGTTGCCGCCCACGCGCTCGCAGACCCGTGCGCACAGCCCGCACATGATGCACTGGCGGTCTTCGGCCGGAAAGCGGTTCAGGTCCGCGCCGTAGCGTTCGGCCAGTTCCCTGAGGGTTTCGGAGCCCGGGCAGCGCGAGGCGAGCAGTTCGATCAGCACCTTGCGGTTCTGCCGCAGCAGGGGAGTGTCGGTGTGGATTTCGGCGTCGCTGCGCAGCGGGTAGTTGCAGGCGGTCACCAGGCGCGAACGGCGGCCTTCGGCCAGCTCCACGGTGCATATCCGGCACATGGCCGCCGGCTCAAGGGCCGGGACGTGGCAGAGCGTCGGGATGTAGACGCCGTTGCGGCGGGCCACCTCCACGATGGTCTGGCCGCGCTCGGCGGCCACCTCTTTTCCGTCCATGACGATCTTCATGCGTAGCGTCCCCCGGGCTCACACCTGCCGCGCGGGGCGGCCGGTCACTTGATCCTGATGCTGTCGAACTTGCAGCTGCGGTAGCATTCCATGCATTTGATGCACAGCTCCTGGTGGATGGTGTGCGGCTTCTTCTTCTCGCCCTCGACGGCCGCGGCCGGGCAGCGCTTGCGGCAGAGGCCGCAGCCCGTGCATGTTTCGGGGTCGATCTCGTAGTAGAAAAGCGGCTTGCAGACGCCGGCCGGGCATTTCTTGTCGTGGATGTGGGCGTCGTACTCCTCGCGGAAGTACTTGATGGTGGACAGGACCGGGTTGGCGGCCGAGGTCCCCAGGCCGCAGAGGGAGAAGCTGTTGGTGAAGGTCCCGATCTCCTCGAGCATCTCGATGTCACCCTCGCGGCCCTCGCCCACGGTGATCCGGGTGAGGGTCTCCTTCATGCGCGTCAGCCCCTCCCGGCAGGGCGTGCACTGGCCGCAGGACTCCTCCACCAGGAAATTGATGAAGTAGCGCGAGACCTCCACCATGCAGGTGTTCTCGTCCATCACGATCATGCCGCCCGAGCCCATCATGGAGCCGATCTCGGCGAGCTTGCCGAAGCCCACGTTGATGTCCAGGAACTTGCTCGGGATGGGGATGCAGCCGCCGGAGGGCCCGCCGGTCTGGACCGCCTTCAGCTCCTTCTTGTTGGGAATCCCGCCGCCGATGCCGTAGACGATCTCGCGCAGCGAGGTGCCCATCGGCACTTCCACCAGGCCCACGTTGTGAACGTTGCCGGTGAGCGAGAACACCTTGGTGCCGGCGGAGCGCTCGGTGCCGTAGGAGGTGTACCACGGGCCGCCGCGCAGGATGATCGCGGGCACGTTGGCGTAGGTCTCGACGTTGTTCAGGTTGGACGGGCTGTCGCGGAAGCCCTTCTCGGTGGAGCGG
This sequence comes from Desulfobacterales bacterium, assembly GCA_025454255.1. Taxonomy (GTDB): domain Bacteria; phylum Desulfobacterota; class Desulfobacteria; order Desulfobacterales; family SpSt-501; genus SpSt-501. The sequence goes on from JALOOU010000117.1 coordinate 6,730, forward strand.
ATGTACTTCGCCCGCGGCCGGCCGACCTTGCCCTCCAGCGAGGACATCAGCGCGGAGGATTCGCCGCAGACAAAGGCGCCCGCGCCGGTGGAGATGGAGGTCCGGAAGCTGAAATCGGTGCCCATGATGTTCCGGCCGATCAGCCCCAGGTCCTCGGCCTGGCGGATGGCGGCCGCAAGGGTCTGGACCGCCAGCGGGTACTCCAGGCGCACGTAAAGGAAGCCGCGGTCGGAGCCCATGGCGTAAGCCGCGATGGCCATGCCCTCGAGCACCGCATGCGGGTCGCCCTCCATGACGGAGGCATCCATGAAGGCGCCGGGGTCGCCCTCGTCGCCGTTGCAGATGACATAATGCCGGCCCGGCTGCGCGGCGCAGGACTCCCACTTGATCCCGGTGGGGAATCCGGCTCCGCCCCGGCCCCGCAGCCGGGAGGTCTTGATTTCCTCGATGACCTGCTGGGGCGTCATCCCGCTCAGGACCTTGGCGAGCCCCTCGTAGGCGCCGGCGGCGATGGCGTCGCGGATGTCGAAGGGGTCGATGCGGCCGACGCGCTGCAGCACCACCTTGGTCTGCTTGGCGAAGAAGGGGATGTCGCCGACCTTGGCGATGGGCTCCTTGGCGCCCGGCGGCTTGTAGAGCAGGCGCGGGATCAGCTCGCCGCCCACGGCCGTCTTCTGGATGATTTCGGCCGCATCGCCGGGCGTGACGCGCTGGTAGAACAGCCCCTGGGGCTGGAAGGTGAGCAGCGGCCCGCGGGAGCAGAACCCGTGGCAGCCGGTGCGCTTGACCTCGGGCATCACCTTGACATCGACCCCGGCCGCGGCCACGGCCGCTTTCATCGCCTCCAGGACATCGAGGCTGCCCACGGCCTTGCAGCCGGTGCCGCAGCAGACCCGGATGCAGGGCGCGTCGGGGTCCATGCCGGCGAGGAGCGCCTGGCGGTAGTCGGCGAGCTCGTGCGGGCTGGAGATCTTCTTCGTCCAGGCGAGGTCGGGTACGACGCTGGTTGCGGTGGCCATGCTCGTTCTCCGCTAGTCGGCGTTGGCTTTTTCGATGAATTCGTTGAGCTTGCCCACGTTCGCCTGGGGGTAGTACTTGTCGTCGTAGACCACCACCGGCGCAACGGCGCAGGCCCCCAGGCAGTTCACGGTCTCGAGAGTGAACTTCATGTCCGGCGTGGTGCCTCCCGGCGCGATGCCGAGCTTGGCGGCGACGTGCCGGACCATGCCGCCGCTGCCCCTGAGGTGGCAGGCGGTGCCCGTGCAGACGTGCAGGAGGTGCTTGCCCTTGGGCACCAGGCTGAAGGACGCGTAAAAGGTGGCCACCTCGTAGATCTTGGTCAGCGGCACGCCCAGGACCTGGGCGAGGTAATACAGGGCCGGTTCGGGCAGATAGCGGTAGTGCCGCTGGATGGTCTGCATCATCATGATCATTTTTTCGCGCCGGCCGCCGAACTCCTCGTGGATGATACGGTCCAGCACGACGAAGTCCACTTCGGGCTCCTGGCAGCAGATCGCTTCCGACTCGGACATTCCCATCCTCCGTATTTGACTTGTCGCAGCCGCCGGGCGGCATGCCTGACGGGCGGACGCACCGCGGCGGGTCAACGCGGCCCGCGCTGGGCCGGCTCTTCGATTTCCTTCACGCTCAGGCATTGAGTGGTGCAGACCGTGACGCAGACGGGCTTCAGGCCCCGGTCCACGCGGTCCATGCACAGGTCGCACTTGACGGCCTT
>JALOOU010000118.1 GCA_025454255.1 Desulfobacterales bacterium
CGGGCTGGTAGGCGCTACTGGATTTGAACCAGTGACTTCTACCGTGTGAGGGTAGCGCTCTCCCGCTGAGCTAAGCGCCCGAAAGAGCATCGCTGTGCGGCGATGCTCTTCCTATTAGGTCGTTTCCGGATCGAAATCAAGAGTTTTTTCGGCCGCAGAATCGGGTTCGGCCGGGGCGGCGGCGGCAGACGGGGCGGACGAGGGCTCCGGCGCCGGCGCTAGGCCGGGGGCCTCCTGGCTTGCGGTCTCCTCGTAGCCGTCGGCCTCCAGGGGCGCGGAGGCCTCCTGCTCGCCTTCCAGGCCGGCCCCGTCGCGCATCGCCAAAGGCGGCTTGCCGAACTCCTCGATCTCGCGCGGCGTGGGCAGGTCCCGGAGGTCCTTGAGGTCGAAGGTTTCCAGAAACATCTTGGTCGTGGCGTAGATCAGCGGCCGGCCGGCGATCTCCTTGCGGCCCAGGACGCGGATCAGCTTGCGCTCGAGCAGCACCCGCAGCACCCCGCCGCAGTCCACCCCCCGCAGGTGCTCGATGTCGGCCCGGATGATCGGCTGCTTGTAGGCGATGACGGCGAGCGTCTCCATGGCGGCCTTGCTCAGCCGCAGCGGCTTGGGATCGACCAGGCGCCGGACCCAGGCGGTGTACTCCGGCCGGCTGCGGAACTGGAAGCCGCCGGCGACCTCGGCCAGGTAAAAGCCGCCCCGGCGGGCGTCGTAGTCGGCCTGCAGCGCCGCGATGACCTCGCGGATCGCCAGGGGATCGGCCTGCGGCAGGGTTTTTTTCAAACGCTCCAGGCTGAGTGCCTCATCAGCGACGAAGAGCAGGCTTTCGACGATGTTTTTTAGGTCGTCCATCACACGTAGAAGATCCGGATGAGCCCCGAGCCGACGTGCTGCACCGTGCGGATCAGGGCGAGCTTGACCATTTCGAGGATCGCCAGGAAGGTGACGACGATCTCGCTGCGGGTCGGTTGATCGGAGAAGAGTTCGAAGAAGGTGAGCGAGCCCCGCTCCTCGAGCAGGTCGGCGATCTGGGAGATGCGCTCCTTGACCGAAATCGTGTCGGTGGTGAACTCGATGCGCGCCTCGTCCGGCAGGCCGGCGAGGATTTTCTGGAACGCATCGATGAGCTCGAACAGGCCGATTTTAATGACCTCCTCCTCCCCCGGCGGGGCGAACTCGGCCGGCTTGACGCCCCGCGTGAAGGTGTCCTCGCCCAAAAGCGGCCGTTCGCTGAGCTGTTCGGCCGCCGCCTTGAGCTTGAGGTACTCGAGCAGCGGGCGCACGATCTCCTGGCGCGGGTCCTCCCCGGCCTCCCCCTCCGCGGCGTGGACGGGCAGCAGGGTGCGCGACTTGATCTGCGCCAGGGTGGAGGCCATGACGACGAACTCCGCGGCGACCTCGACGTTCATGGCGTCCAGCCACTCCAGGTACTGCAGGTACTGCTCGGTCACCAGGGCGATGGGGATGTCCGTGACCTGGATCTGGTTTTTGCGGATCAAGGCGGGGTTGCTCTGCCACGGGGTTGCGGTTTCCTTTTTGCGCCGCTACAGCTTGATGGCGGCGCGGACCTCGTCCATGGTCCGGCGGGCGGTCTGCTGGGCTTTGGCGCGGCCGGCGGCGATGATCTCCTCGACGCGATCGGGCCGCTCCTGGTAGTGGCGGCGGGTCTCGCGGATCGGGGCGAGGAAGGCGTTGAGCCCCTCGGCCATCCGCCGCTTGCACTCCACGCAGCCGATCTCGGCGCTGCGGCAGCGGCGGTCGACCTCCGCCACGAACTGCGGCGGGGAGTAGAGCTTGTGGAAGTCGAAGACGTTGCAGATCTCTGGGTTGCCGGGGTCCGACTTGCGCATGCGCTGGGGGTCGGTGATCATCGTGGCCACTTTGGCGGCGACCTCCTCGGCCGGGTCCGAGAGGAAAATGGCGTTGCCGTAGCTTTTGCTCATCTTGCGGCGGTCGGTGCCGAGCAGCTTGGGGGTGTCGGTCAGGATCACCTCCGGCTCGGGGAACACGGGACCGTAGAGGTGGTTGAAGCGGCGGGCGATTTCGCGGGTGATCTCCACGTGCGGCGCCTGGTCCACCCCCACCGGAACGCCGAAGGGCTTGTACATGATGATGTCCGCCGCCTGCAGCACCGGGTAGCCCAAAAAACCGAAGGTGGACAAATCCTTGGAGCTGAGCTGCTCGATCTGGTCCTTGTAGGTCGGGTTGCGCTCCAGCCAGGGCACCGGGGTGATCATGGAGAGGATCAGGTAGAGCTCGGCATGTTCCTTGACCTGGGACTGGATGAAGAGGGTGCTCTGCTCCGGGGAGAGCCCCACGCTCAGCCAGTCGAGCAGGATATCGTAGGTGTAGCCCCGGATCCGGTCGGGTTTTTCGTAGTCGCTCGTCAGGGCGTGCCAGTCGGCGATGAAGAAAAAGCAGTCGTACTCCTGCTGCAGGCGCACCCAGTTGGCCAGGGCGCCGTGGTAGTTGCCCAAGTGCAGCGGCCCCGTCGGCCGCATCCCGCTCAACAATCGCTTGCGCATAGTCTCCTGAGCTCTCTCTTCGGTTTAAGCGCCGCCGGTCGGCGGGCGCGCATGGGCGGCGGCGTTCCCCCGCCCGCCCGGTGCCGGCGGCGGCCGGCCTATGAGCTGTCGGCGGCGTCCGCCGTTTTCGGCCGGCGGGCGGCGGGAGCCTCGAGCGGCAGCTCGCGCGCCAGCCGGCGCGCCAGCCCCAGCTCATCCTCGCGCGAGCGGACGCGGCCGTTCAAGCGGGCTTCGAACACCGCTTCCAGTATGCGCCGGTACGCCGGGCCGGGCGCTAGGCCGAGCGCTTTCAGGTCGCTGCCCTTCAAAAAAATAGAGGTCCGCCGCAGATTGGTGCAGTAAAGGGAGATCGCCCGCTTGATCTCCTCCCGTTCGGTCGCGGCCATCATGAACAGGATGATTTCGGTGCGGAACTCGGAGAGCCGCCGGTACAGGCCGCTGTTGTCGGCCGGCAGGCGGCGCTCCAGGCCCAACAAGCAGCGCTCGGCCTTCGGCCGGTCGTCGACGAACATCTTGCGCAGGCGGGGGCTCAGCTCGAACCGGCTGCAGAGCGCCTCCGCCGTGCCCGCGTCGCAGTGCTGGATCAGCACCAGAAAATAAACGGCCCACCTCATATAGGATTCGCCCAGAAAAAGCAAATCGTACCAGGAGAGCACCCGCCGGGCGGCATTGAGCCGGTTCATCAGGCGCTTGTCGAGGGTCAGCGCGGGGTGAACCACCTTGAGCAGGGCGAAATCGTTCAGCCGCGCGATGGCCGCCGGAGCGTTGTCCTCCTGCAGGATGAGCCGCAGCTCGCTGAAGACCCGCCGGCCGGAGAGCTCGCGGAAGAAGTCCATCGCGACCGCGTTGGCGATGAGGCCGGCGGTCAGACGCCCGATGCTGAAATCGAAGCGCTGCTCGAAGCGGATCGCGCGAAACACCCGGGTCGGGTCCTCGACGAAGCTTAAGTTGTGCAGCACCCGGATCGATTTTTCCTTGAGGTCCCGCTGCGCGTTGAAGAAGTCGATCAGCACCCCGAAGCGGTCCGGGTTGAGCTGGATCGCGAGCGTGTTGATCGTGAAATCGCGCCGGTAGAGGTCGAGCTTGATGGAGCTCATCTCCACCACCGGCAGGGCCGCGGGGAACTTGTAGTACTCCATGCGCGCGGAGGCGACATCGATCTTGAAGCCGTCCGGGTAGATGATCACGGCCGTGCCGAACTTCTCGTGCGTGTGGATGCGGGCCCCGGTGCTCCGGGCGTATTCGCGCGCGAAGCGGATTCCGTCGCCCTCGATGACGACGTCGATGTCCTCGTCGCTGCGGTAGAGAAAGAGGTCGCGCACGAAGCCCCCCACCACGTAGGCCCCGCAGCCCAGCCCGCTGGCCGTGCGGCCGACCTCTTTGAGCACTTCGAGGACCCGCGCCGGCAGCCGCTCCTGCATGAATTTGATGACCGAACGGGTGCGCGGCAGGTCGGATTCCCGCGGCGGGTCCGCCGCTGCCGCCGAACGCTCCTGGCGCTGGCCGACGAGGATGTTGAGCAGGTCGGTGCGCGTGATGACGCCGATGATGCGCTCTCCGTCGACCACCGGCAGGATGCGCTGCTTGGTGTCGATGATGTTTTTCTGGATCTCCGCGAGGTCGGCGTCGGGGCCCACCGTGGCCGCCTCGGTGGTCATGTACTCGCGCACGGGGACGCCCCCCAGCTTGTGGAAAAGGGCCTTTTCGATGACCTGCCGGGTGATGAAGCCGCGCAGCTCCTCCCGCTCCTGCTGCTTTTGGGTGACCAGCAGGGCGTTGACGTTGTAGCGCGTCATCAGGCTGTTCGCCTCCTGGCAGGTGACTTCCGGGCCGACGCCGATGGCCGGGGCGGACATCAGGTGGCGCGCCAGCCGGCGCGCCCGGACGGTGTGAAACAGCGCCCGCAGCAGCTGCTCTTCGGTCTGGGTGATCGTCTGGCCCTTGACGGTGGCGGCCGCGGCATAGGCGTGGCCGCCGCCGCCCATCTCCGCCAGAACGGCGGCGACGTCCACCTCCGCCAGGCGGCTGCGCCCCACGATGGTGATTTTGGACTCCATCAGGGCCAGCCCGAAGATGACATCGAGGTTCTCCATGCGGGCCATCTTCTGCACCAGGAAGGCGACGTCGGGCAGATAGGTCTCACGGGAGATGGCGGTGAGGACCACCTCGATTCCGTTGACGTTGACGCGCCGGGCGGCCTGGATCATGTCGTTCAACAGGGTCACCTGCTCCGGGCTCAGCTCGCGGGCGATCAGATCGGAGACGATGTTGAGGTTGGCCCCGCGCGCCAGCAGGAAGGCGGCGGCCAGGAAGTCCCGTTCGGTGGTGGAGGCGAAGGTGAACGAACCGGTGTCCTCGTAGAGCCCGAGCGACATGACGGTCGCCTCGTCGGGCGAAATGGCGATGTCGGCCCGCGCGCGGATCGCCTCGACCAGCAGGGTGACGTTCGCCCCGGTGCGGGCGCAGACTTCGAGCGTTCCTTTGATGTCGTTTTCGCCGGGGGGGTGGTGGTCGTAAATGTGGACCTCCAGGCCGGGCCTCTCCAGCAGGGCGGCCAGGGGGCCGATGCGGGCGGCCTGCCGGGTGTCCACCAGGACCAGCCGTTTCACGCGCTGCATGTCGACGGCGCCGATCTCCGTCATGTTGAACAGGTAAACCATCGAACTGATGAAGAAATTGCGCAGGTTTTTCTCCTGCGTGCCGGGGAAGACGATCAGGGCCTCGGGATAGAGCTTCTGGGCGGCCAACAGCGAGGCGAGGGCATCGAAGTCCGCATTGATATGCGTGGTGATGACGGTGAGATCGGATCGATTCGGTTCCGGGGGGGATGCCACAAGCCTGATCCTTTGCCGAGGCCGCAACAGCGCAATAAAAATGGTTTACCACATCCTGCCATGAATGCCAACCGCTGCGGGCCGGGCGCCCGCGGCCGAAAAAAAGCTTAAGCCCGGTTGGGAATCGGCCGATAGAGAGTCCAAAGTCCCGTCGAGGGCTTTTCTGCGCAGCAGGCGCCGCCGCGAAAACGGCCGGCCCTGCGGGGAGCCGATCGGGGCCGTTCCACAAAGAAACGGTCGACTGGAGACTACATCGGGCGTCCGCCGGAATGATCCGCGGCGCCCTTACGCGGCGGTCCAGCCAGGGGAGGATGAGGAAATGCCAGTTTATCAATGGGTTGGTAAGAACCGGCTCAATAAGGTGCAAAAGGGGGAGATGGAAGCGGCCAGCGAGGAGGCCGTGCGCGCCAGCCTCTCCCGTCAGCGCATCATGCCCACGCGCATCAAGGCCAAGCCAAAGGATTTGTTGGAAAATGTCAAATTTTTGCAGCCGCGGGTCAAGGAGACCGACATCATTCTGTTCGCCCGCCAGTTTTCCACCATGATCGATGCCGGCCTGCCGATCATCCAATGCCTGGACATTCTCTACAACCAGCAGAACAACGCCACGTTTAAAAAGGTGCTCAAACAGGTCAAGGAGTCCGTCGAAGGCGGAACGACCCTGGCCGAGGCGCTGAAAAAATTCCCCAAGCATTTCGACGACCTGTTCGTGAACATGATCGCCGCGGGCGAAGCCGGCGGCATCCTGGATGCGATCCTGCGGCGCTTGGCCGTCTACATGGAGAAGGCCGCCCGTCTGAAGGCCAAGGTCAAGGGGGCCATGACCTATCCGCTGGTGACCCTGGCGATCGCCATCATCGTTTTGGCGGTCATCCTGATCTTCGTGATCCCGGTCTTCGAGGAGATGTTCGCCGACTTCGGCAGCGAGCTGCCCGCACCCACAGCGCTGGTGGTGGCCGCGAGCGAACTGGTCAAGAGCAAGGTCCTCTACCTGATCGCCGCCCTGATGCTCTTCGCGTTCGCCTTCAAAAAATACTACGCCACCGAAAAGGGCCGCGACACCGTGGATGCCCTCGTGCTGAGGCTCCCGGTCTTCGGGATGCTGCTGCGCAAGGTGGCCGTGGCCAAGTTTACCCGCACCATGGGAACCATGCTCTCCAGCGGCGTGGCCATCCTCGAGGCGCTGGACATCGTGGCCAAGACCGCCGGGAACCGCAAGATCGAGAAATCGATCTACAACGTGCGCTCCGGCATCTCCGAAGGCCGGACCATGGCCGACCCGCTGGGGGAGAGCGGCGTTTTCCCGCCGATGGTCTGCCAGATGATCGCGGTGGGAGAGTCCACCGGCGCGCTGGATGCCATGCTGGAGAAGATCGCCGACTTCTATGACGAAGAGATCGACCAGGCCGTCGAAAACATGACCGCCCTGATCGAACCGGTGATGCTGGTGTTCCTCGGCGTGACTATCGGCGGCCTGGTGGTGGCCATGTACCTGCCGATCTTCAAGATGGCCGGTGCCATATCCTGACCGCCGCCCATGGCCTTGGGCCGCTGCCTCGCGCCAGGGGGCATGTTGCCGGCCGCCGCGGTCTTCGGCGGCCTGCGCCGCTTGAGGTGTCCATGACCGTCGACCCGGACCTGATCGGCCGGCTGCGCACGCTGGTGGTGGCCCGCGCGGTGTTCGCGGCCCTGCTGCTCGTCTCCACGCTCTATCTGCACGGCGGCCGCGACATGCCCGGGCTGTCGGCACCGGCCGGCATGCTGGTCGGATTGATCGCGCTGCTCCTGCTGCTGTCGGCCGCCTACGGGGCGACCCTGGGCCGGGTCCGCAACCCGACGGCCTGCGCCTATGTGCAGCTGATAGGCGATACGCTCACGGTCACCGTGCTGCTGCAGCTGACCGGCGGGTTCTCCAGCCTGTTCACCTTCCTCTACCTGGTGGTGATCGTCACTTCGAGCCTGCTGCTTCCCCGGCGCGGGACCCTGCTGGTGGCGGCGCTTTGCAGCCTGCAGTACGGGTTCATGGCGAACCTGGAAGCCTTCGACGTCATCCGAATCTTCTCGCCGGAGGACGCCCCCCTTGCCGCGGCGATGGACGGAGGGCAGGTCGTCACCAAGGTGGTTTTCATCATCATCGCCTGCATGGCGGTGGCGCTGCTGAGCAGCCTGCTCTCGGAGCAGACGCGGCGGTCCCGGCGCGAGCTGCACGCCATGGGTGACCACGTCAAGCGGGTCGAAAAGATGGCCGCCATCGGCGAGATGGCGGCCGGCCTGGCCCATGAAATCAAGAACCCGCTGGCCTCCATGAGCGGGGCCATCCAGCTGCTGCGGGAGGACATCTGCAGCGACCCGGACCACGACCGGCTGATGCAGATCATCCTGCGCGAAGCCGACCGACTGAGTGCGCTGGTCAGCAACTTCCTGCTCTATGCCCGCCCGCCTGCGGGCAAGGCCGAAGCCCTCAAGCTGGACAAGGCGCTGCAGGAGACCGTCGAGCTGTTCGGCAAAAAGACCGGGCTGGATGCGCGCATTGCCATCTCGGTCAACGCCCAGCCCGGCGCCTGGACCCGCATGGACCCCTCCCACCTGCGGCAGGTGCTCTGGAACCTTTTGGTCAACGCCTCCGAGGCGATCGATGAGACCGGCGAGATCCGCATCGAACTGGCGGCGGCCAAGGACAAGCAGCTCTGCCTGAAAATCGCCGACACCGGCGCCGGCATGCCGCCCGAGATCCTCCAGTCCATCTTCGACCCGTTTTTCACGACCAAGGCCAACGGGACCGGCCTGGGGCTCTCCATCGTCCACCGCATTCTCGAATCCTACGGCTGCCGCCTGGACGTGGACAGTGCGCCCGGCCGCGGAACCTCCGTCTGGCTCTACCTGAAGCAGATCGATCCCCCCGTGGCCCTCGCCGCCTGATCCACCCCGGTGTGCCGGCGTGCGCCCGTACGGCTGCCAACCGGGCGCACGCCTTGACAGCCCCAGCTAAATCGACTATCCGTTTCGGTTCAATATGAATTCCCATCAACGGAAGCAGGCCATGGCCTCATCGACGGACGCCGGCGGCGATGTTTTAAAGAAGCGCCAGGAAAAAATTCAAGCACTTCGGCAGAACCAGGTGCGGCTCTACCCCAACGACTTCCGGGTGCGCCACACCGTCGCCGAGCTTTTGTCCATCACCCAGGCCGCGCCCGAGCGACTGTCGGAGGCGGGCCCCGTTTTCGAGCTGGCCGGCCGGATGATGGCCGTCAACCACTTCGGCAAGGCCGCCTTCATCCGGGTTCGCGACCGCAGCGGGCAACTGCAGGTCTACGTGCGCCGGGACCGGGTCGGCGAGGAGGCGTTCGCCTTTTTCAAACAGCTGGACATCGGCGATTTCGTGGGCGTCAGCGGGCCCCTGTTCCAGACCCGCACCGGGGAGTGGACGCTGCTGGCCGACAGCCTCCGGCTGCTGGCGAAGGCCGTTCGGCCGCTGCCCGAAAAATTTCACGGCTTAAAGGATCCGGAAAAGCGCTACCGCCGCCGCTACATCGACCTGATCATGAATCCGGAGGTGCGCGAGATCTTCAGCCGGCGCAGCCGCATCATCCAGGAGACCCGTGCTTTTTTTCTCGAGCGCGATTTTTTGGAAGTCGAGACCCCGATGATGCAGCCGATCCCCGGGGGGGCCGAAGCCACCCCCTTCAAGACCCGCCACAACGCCCTGGGGATGGATCTCTACCTGCGCATCGCCCCGGAGCTCTACCTGAAGCGCCTGGTCGTGGGCGGGTTCGAACGGGTGTTCGAAATCAACCGCAACTTCCGCAACGAGGGGGTGTCGACCCAGCACAATCCGGAATTCACCATGCTGGAGTTCTACCAGGCCTACGCGACCTACGCGGACCTGATGGCGCTGACCGAAACGCTGATGGCCCGCCTGGCCGAGCGGGTGACCGGCTCGCCCGTCGTCACCTACCAAGGACAGGAGATCGACTTTTCAGGCACCTGGCGCCGGGTGGCCCTGTTCGACGCCCTCGCGGAGATCGGCGGCGTGGACCGAGGCATCCTGGCCGACCGCGGCAAGCTGCTCGAATTCGCCGACCGCCGCCGGGTGACCATCACCAAGACCGGGAAGACGGCCAAGATCATCACCAAGCTTTTCGACGCGCTGGTTCAACCCCATTTGATTCAGCCCACGTTCATCTGCGGCTACCCGGCGGAGGTTTCCCCCCTCTCGCGGCGCAGCGACGAGACCCCCGAGCTGACCGAGCGCTTCGAGCTGTTCATCGGGGGGCGTGAAATCGCCAACGGCTTTTCGGAATTGAACGACCCGGCCGACCAGCGCGAACGCTTCGTGGATCAGCTGCGGCAGCGGGAGGCCGGCGACGCCGAGGCCCACTGGATGGACGAGGACTACATCGAAGCCCTGGAGTACGGCATGCCGCC
>JALOOU010000119.1 GCA_025454255.1 Desulfobacterales bacterium
AGCGCCTCCGCCGCAGAGCGCCGGTAGACGTGGTAGCCCGCCGCCGGGGCCCCGTCGGCGTCCAGCGCCGCCGACCATGAGAGCTGCACGCCCTCGCCCGCCGCGCTCGCCGCCAGCCCCGCCGGCCGCCGCGGCAGCGGCACCTTGAGCACCGTGGCCGGGTCCCCGAAGAACAGAAAGGTGTTGGCCGTCTCCTCGTAGCCGCTGCCCCCGTTGGCCAGCAGCTGCTGCTTCGCATAGGCCACCGCCTCCCCCAGCACGCGCAGGTCCAGCGCAAACAGCCCCTCGAACAACCCCCCGGAGAGCACCCGCTGGCCCTCCGCCTCGGTCATCGCCGTGGGCAGAATCGCCGCCACCGCCCCGCGCTCGGCGGGCAGCAGCAGCGCCTCGGCCAGCGAGAGCCACTCGGGCCCTGCGAAGCCCCCCAGCCGCGGATAGATGAAGTAGCCCGACAGGCAGGTCATCCCCACCACCAGCGGATAGCGGCCCGCGTTGGCCAGCGTGTCCGCATCGGAGCGGAAAGAGCCCCCGCGGTTGTCTAAAATGCGCTCATCGGCCCACACGTTGACCCCCGCGTGCCCCGCATAGCCAACCACCAGCGCCCCCGCATCGATCGCCCCCAGGAGCTCGCGCGTCAGGTCCGCCGCCGCCAACCCGTCGTTGAAATACTCCTGCAGATAAAACCGCTCCGGGGCCGCCATGCCCGCGGGCAGCCGCGCCGCCGCCTCCTCGCCCATCTGCTCGAAGACCGCCTCCCAGGGCTGGGCCTGGTCGTCGGCCGCCAGCACCAGGCGCCGCTCCCAGCCCTTGGTGCTCGCCGCGCGCTCGTAGGCCACGATCTTGCCCGCCATCGCCGCGGCCTCCGCCGCGCTGTTGGCCGGCAGGCGGCCGATCGCCAGGTCGGCGAGCGCATCCTCCCCGCTCACCTGCACGAACCACTCGTCGCTTACCGTCTCCCCCAGGTGCCGCGTGTAGATCAGATAGCCCGGCACCTGGTTCACCGTGCCCAGGCCCCGGTTGTCCTTGTAGTCGTAGGTGGCGTCGCCCACCAGCAGCACGTAGCGCGGCGCCGGGGCCGGCCAGCGCTCGACGGCGTGCGCAATGAACGCCTTGATCGCGTGCGGCGTGGGCAGGCCGTGGCCGAAGGCATCGAAGATCCGCTCCACCGCCGCCACCTGCGTGCGCAGCCCCTGGTCCCGCCGCAGCCCGGTCAGCTCTTCCACCCAGGCCTGCTGCGAGCCGTCCTCGCGCCAGCCGACCGCGCGGCTGGTGATCAGGATCCAGTCCGCCCCCTGCCCGGCATCCATGAACTCCCAGCCCCCGGCGGCCGCGATCCCCGCCGGCGGCCCCACCGCCCCCAGCGCCAGGTAGCGCCGCTCGCCCGCGGCCCCCGCCGGCTGCACCTCCAGCGTGTAGGGCCCCGCGCCGCTCACCGCCCCGTTGACCACCCGTCGGGGCTCGGCCTCCTCGGTGATATCGAAGAGCTCCGCGCCCGGCCCGCTCAAGTTGCCGATCGCATAGCGATAGCCCCCCGCGTGGGTGAAGAACAGCGCATCCCCCGCCGCGGCGAAGCCGCGCTCATACTCCGCCCGCAGCCAGTCCAGGTAGAGCTTGTCCGCGGCGCTCTCGCAGGCGAAGGCGACCGTGTTGAGACCCTCCCGAAACTCCACCGCCTCGAAGCGCGCCTCGGTGAACCCAGGCCCCTGCCACTGGGCCTGGCCGAGCGGCTCGCCGTTGAGCCGCACCGCGGCCCGGTGGTCCAGATCGTAGGGGCTGTAGAGCCGCACGATCAGCTCCCCCGCACCCGGCTGCACCCCGGAGAGCTCCAGCGCATAGCTGCGCTCCGCCCCTCCGCCGGCGAACCCCGGGCCCAGCATCGCGCCGAGGAAAAACCAGCGGTCGCTATCGTCGGCCCCCGGGGCCTTCTGCAGATAGCCCCGGTCCTGCTCGTGGTGGTGCCGGTAGCGGTGGCCCGCCGCCAGGGGTCCCCCCGCCGGGCCGCCCGCCACCTGCCCCATGCGCAGGGGGCTGCCGCTGCGCGCATTCACCAGAAAAAAGGCGTTGTGCCGCGCGTATTTGCGCTCGGCCTCCGGTAGACCCGGGGCGTAGAAGCCGATGAAATCCTCCTCCTCCAGCCGCCCGTTGCCGTTGGCATCCCATACCTCCAGCGGCCGCTCCTGACCGCGGTGGAACAGCTGCACACCGCCCAGCTCGAGCGCGTCGATCTCGGCTGCCGCAAGCCCCTGTGCGCTCAGCCACTCCCGGCTGATCCGGTAGACCCCCTCGGCCGCGGTGCGGACCGCGTAGACCTCCCCCGCCGGCGGCCGCCAGGGCTCCGCCGCGGCCGCCGCCGCGCGGTGGGTCTGCGCGGCGGGCAGCGCGAAGCGGACCCGCACCCGGATGCGCTCGTGGTGCCAGAGCTCGCCGGTCGCCGCATTGAACCGCAGCGGGTGGAAGACGACCCGCTGCTTCACCTGCCCGCGGTGCACGTAGACGCCCTTGAGCTCGGCTGCGGCCGCCGGGTGGGGCGCGTCGATGCCGTAGGCGGCCTCCTCCCAGGCGAAGCGCTCCTGCAGCCTGCCGTCCTCGCCCGCCGCGGCCGCCGGGGCCGGGTAGACCCGGTAGCCCGCATGCCGCCTCCCGGCCGCCTCCAAAATCTCGAGCTGCGCAGTGCAGCCGGCGGGCAGATCCACCAGGACCCCCTTCACGGGCAGCTGCGGCCGGCCCGGCTCGGGCGTATAGCCGTGGAGGTAGGCCGGGATCCCAACCCGCTCGAAGCGCTCGGCCCCCACCGCGGCCTCGGCCGCTTCGAAGCCCGGGGTGATGAGCTCGAGCACCACCCCCTCCTCGTCCTGCGCGAGCACGGCGACCCCCGGCTCGGCCGAACCCGCCACCCCGGCCCGCTCCTGGGGCCGGCTGCGCTCCCCATCCGCCTGCCGCGGGTTGCTGCCGCGCGCATGCTCCAGCCAGTTGGCCACCCCGTCCCCGTCGGGGTCGGCCGCGGCGTTGTCGAGCCCCGGATCAAAACCGTGGGCGAGCTCCCAGTCGTCGGGCAGCCCGTCGCCGTCCCAGTCCACGCACACCGGCCCGTGCACCGTGCGCGTGCCCGTGCCGTCCACGTCCTCGAGCCGGTAGTAGTAGATCGCTCCCGGCGCCGCCCCCTCGTCCACGAAGCGGTAGGCGACCCCCTCGCCCGACTCCGAGCCCGAGGGGATCAGGCCCCCGGCGTTGAGCTTCACCCACGGCCCCGCCGGCCCCGCGGCGCGGAAGAGGTCGAAGCCCTTGTTGTCCACCTCCTGGGCCGTGTTCCAGCTGACCGCCATCCGCCCCGCCTCGCCCCGCGCGGCAAACTCCAACAGCCGCACCGCCGTCACCCCGTTCACCCGCGCCTCGGCGTAGACCGTGAAGGTGTCGGCGCCGAAGAGCCGGAAGCAGTAGTCGCCGCCCGCGGTGGCGGCCGCGGTGGCCTGGAGAGCGAACTCGAGCTCGGTGAACTGGCTGGTGTCGAGATAGATCGTGCCCGATGCGTCGGCGCCGGCGCGGAGCCTGCCGGGGCTGAAGGTGAAACTGGCCGGATCGCTCAGCCGGTCGTAGTTGGTGGTGGGCTCCCCGTCGGCCACTTTGGCGGAGCCCGACGCGCTCCAGTGCAGGCCGCTGCCCTGGTAGGACCCGACCGGATAGTAGGCGCCCGCTGCGCAGCTCGCCGTCTCGGCCACCTGCAGCTGGTAGGAGCGCGTCGCGTAATCGCCTCCGTTTTTGAGCGAAACGCGCAGCCGCTGGGTAGCCTCCTTGGTGACGCCGAGCTTGGAGTTCTCGGCGAGCGTGTTGCTCGCGCCGCTCTCGTCCCCGTCGTCCTCGCGCCAGATGTAGCCCGTCTGGCTCACCCCCGCCGCGGCGGGCGCATAGGGCGGGGAGATGAAAAAGACCGGGCTGCCGGAGTCCACCCTGCCGTAGACGCGCTTGTAGGCCCCGAAGGCGGTGTTGTTCCAGTTCCAGGTGTGGATGGCGGTATTCGACCCCTCCGCGGTCGCGAGCAGGATCGAGCCCGCCTCGCCGTACTGCAGCTGCGCCCACCACGCATGCAGGGTGATCGAGCCCACGCTCGCCTCGCTGCTCCAGGTGTAGCTCGTCCCGTTGGGGGTGGCGTGGCGCCACCGCAGGCGGGTGGTGTCGGAATAGGCCACCAGGATGTGGCCCTCGTGGCCCGGGTCGCGCTCGAAGATCACATCGAAGCAGCCATAAGTCTCGAACACCATTGCGGTGTCGACATTTCTCAGGTTGCCCCAGGCGCTGCCGTTCCAGACCGCCACCACCGAGGTGGTGGTCGGGCGGAGGGCCCCGAAGACGAGCTTGTTGCTGTTCGGGTCGGCCTTGAGCCGCACGTGGGCGGCGGCGCCGCCGATCGCGAAGGGCGCGATCTCCGCCTCCCATCCGCCCGCCCGGCTGTAGAGCCGCGACTCCAGGTTCGAGCCAGCACCCCAGGCGAACATCGCCTTGCCGGCGCCCGCGCCGGCGGCCACGTAGCAGACACTCGCGGGCCGAAGGTGGGAGGAGCTGGCGAGGCTGGCCTCGAGCAGCTGATCATCGCCCCAGGTGCCGGCCGCCCCGTTCCATATAACGCCGTAGGCGGCATTGTTGCTGTCGAGCGCCACCATGGCGATGTCGTTCGAGAGGGGGTCGCTTGCGAGCTCTATGAATCGCTTGTTGCTGCTCCCCAGGCTCAGCCCCGTGATGGTGCTGCCGTCCACCACCCAGCTCTCGCCGTCGTAGATCCAGTACTTCAGGTCGGCGCCGGAGCCGGCCACGATCAGAAACCGGCCGGTTCCGGTCTCGAGTGCGACGTCGAAGCCCCTGTAGTCCGTCTGAGCGTTGGTGAGGGGCAGGCTCTTGACCGGCCCGAAGACCGCGCCGTCGAAAAAGCTTGCGAAAAGAATACCCCCCCTGCCCCAGACGACCATCTTGCCCCGGGGGCCGGATTCGACCACCACCAGACCGTCGGTCTGGCTGCCGCCGGCCGGGCCGACCGCCGCCTCGGGGAACTCCCGGCCGTTCCAGAGGCTGTAGCGCAGCCGGGCGTCGGGTTTGACGCCAACCGCGATCATGGGCCCCAGACCGCTCGGCGCGGCGCTCGGGACGGGCCGGGTGGCAATGGCGAAGGCCTCGAAGGAGCCGTTGCCGTCGGACTGCAGGTCGGCCTCGAGCACCCCCTGCGCCGTCCAGGCCGTGTTGTTCCAGCTGTAGGCCGCGAGGTCGTCCGCCCCCGCCCCGCCGTCCGCCTGGCACACGAGGTGGATCGTGTGCTCCACGTCGCGCTCCATCCGGACGAAGTTGCAGTCGACCCCGGCGTCGAGGCTGGTCTCCGCGCCCCAGGCGCCGGTAATGTCGCTCGTGTGCCGGTACTTGAGGTTGGCCGAGTCCGAGTAGGCGATGACGGCATGGCCCTGGTGGCCGCTGCCGCTCTCGAAGCTGACCGCGAAGCGCCGCCCGTACCACACCGTATACAGCAGATCGGCCGACACCGACCGCGCCGTACCCCAGCTCGAGCCGGTCCAATCCACCGTGTACAGGTACTCGTTGCTGTCGCCCAGGGCTGCCAGCAGCTTGCTCGAGTTCGGGTCCGCCGCCAGCTCCAGCCACAAAATACTGCCCCCCGCCGCACTCGACTTGCTCTTGGCCGACGACTCCCAGGCGCTGCCGGTCCAGGTCCAGCTGTAAAGGGTCGAAGAGCTGGGCCAGAGAAAGACCGCCTGGCCCTTGTAGGGGCCGGCGCGCATGTACTTGACATCGATGTGGCACAGCTGGCTGTTGGCGGGAACCGCCACCGAGCTCAATTTTTTCTCGTTGCCCCAGGAGTCGGCCTCCCCGTCCCAAATGAGGGCGCCCACATGGTTGACGTTGGGGCGAGCGATCAGGGCAACCTGATTCGAGTCCGGCCGCGCGTCCATGCGCAGCCAGTTGAAGGTGCTGCTGAAATTGCTGGTGAAGGTGTACGTGCTGCCGTTCACCACCCAGGAGTCCCCGTCGTGCACCCAGTACTTGATCTGGTCGTTGGTGGCAGTACCGGCGACGATCAAAAGCCGCCCGCTCTGCTGCTCGTAGGCCGCGGCGAAGCAGCGGTAATCGCTGGTGTAGATCGCGCCCAGGTCGTGCGTGCTCCAGCCCGCGCCGTCGTAAAGCGCGGCGTAGAGCGTGTTGCGGTTGGACCCCACCGCCACCACCGCCTGCCGGGCGCCGTCGGCGCTCGCCGCCGCGGTGTGCCACTTGAGAACTCCGGTCTCGCCCGTGCTCCAGGCGGTCGCCTCGCTCCCCCAGTTTGCCCCGCCGAAGCTGCGGTAGCGGACGGCGCCCGCACTCGCGCCCGCCTCGCTGTAGGCGAGGAGCGCCGAGCGCCCCAGGCCGGGCAGCCGCTCGAACCAGACGCAGTCGTTGGAGCCCTCGCAGGAGTCGTCGAACCAGGTCAGGCCGACGTCGTTCGCCCAGGCCGGGATGTTCTTCTCCGCGGAGTGGGCGTAGTCGAGGTCGATCCCGGTGTCGGTCTCCGGCTGCCCCCACTCCGACCCGGTCCACCGCCAGGTGTAGAGCCGCCGCGGATAGGCCGAATCGGTCGAGCCGAAGAGGATGTGGCCGGCGGTGTAATCGCCCAGCCGCGCCGAGACCTCCTGCCAGCCCCAGCCGAGGGTGTCCATGTCCGGGGTCGCGCTCCAGGCCCCGTCGCTGTAGACCGCGGTCCACAGGTCGTTGTCGGTGTTCTCCTTGACGGCCGCGTGCACCCGGCCGCCGCCGTCGGCGGCGAGCGAGATCCCGAAGAGGGCGTTCGACGGGGAGCTGAAGAGCGTGGTCGGGCCGGTGAAGCTCGTGTAGCTGTCGGAGTGGTAGGCATGGACCGCGAGATCGCCGTACTGCACCAGGTAGTGCACCCGGCCGCTGCTGTCCACCTCCACGGTCGGGAACTTGTGGTTGACGGCCGCCGCGCTGATGGCGACCTCGGCCGCGAAGCCCGATGCGGTCTTGCCGTGAAGATAGCGGGGCCGGTAGGTCCCCGACACGGACCTGCTGTAGGCGATGTGGACGTTCCCCTCGGGGTCCACCGCGATGGTGGGCCCGTAGTGGGGCAGGTTGCTCGCAATGGTGAACGTCCCGGTCGCGATGGTTTCATAAGACCACGAGGGGGGCGGTACCTCCTTGATTCCTCTCCAGCTCAACGAATCGGTCCAGTTTTGGAGATCGATGCATTTCGAATACATCAAATCCGTGCCGTTGTGTTGAAACACGAGGTGGAGCCGGCCGTTCCTGCGGTCGATGTCGATCGCCGGGAAGCGCTGGTCGTTGCCGGCATCATCGCGCGCGACACCGCCGCTGCCGCACAGCACGACCTTGGCGGACCAGGCCGTCCCGGCGGTGTCGAGGGACTTCTTCATCACGACTTCCCATTTGGTGGTCGTGGTGTTGTAGGCCCCGGCCACGGCGTACCAGTAGCCGTCGCCGTCGCGCACGAGCTTGCGCTGGCCGGCGTAGCCGTTGACCGCCTGGCCGGTGACGTTGCCGATGTCCGAGCCGGAAAAGATCTTGACGGCCGCCCGGCCTTCAAAGGCTGCCCCGGCCAGCACCGCCGCCATCGCCAGGATGGCTATGATTTCACGCCGCACGTTTCACTCCAACCCCCATAGGGGACGCCCATTTTTTCATGCCTTTCTCAACCTTCATCCGCGGGCCGCACCGGGGCTTTGGCATTCTTTCCGAAAATCCCCCCCCTGGCCTCCCTTTTCCAATGGGAGGGGCCGCAGCCTCTGCGGCAAACAGGGGCAGGCGATTTTGCAGAACATCTCCATTCAATCCCGAGACCGTTGATAAGAGCCATTATGCGTAGAAGTGGTTTCATAACCCCGTCTGACGGCTGGGGGCTGCGTTGCAGGCCTCTCGAACATGCTCACAACGTATTAAGGTTGCGGCGCTTTCGATTCGGCCTGCGCCTTGCCCGCAACCGTGATCCGAGGTTGTGAAACCACTTATAGTGTTTACAGACCGTTGTCTGCACAAAAGGACAATTCCCAGCCACCGGGGCGCTCAAGAGGGCGCCTGGTAAAGGATTATCGACTTTTATGGATAAAAACTTGAGGGGATTTGCCGGCAGCAGAAGGAATGGAGCGCTCGCGGAGCAACGCGCTCGATTGAGGAGCAGCTCGCCTGCGGCGAGGTTTGAGGAGCGGCACTACGTGCCTTGAAGAGCGCCCCCCGGAGGGGGCGCTCGCTCTTCACTCTTTTCGTTTGCGGCCGAGCAGCAGCAGGCAGAGCAGCAAGGCCATGACCGCCAGCGGGGGCAGCAGCCCCGGGGCGCGCTCGAGGGCGGCGCC
>JALOOU010000052.1 GCA_025454255.1 Desulfobacterales bacterium
GCATCGAGGGCGGCATGTTCTTCTTTCTGAGCCACATCATGGGCAAGACCATTTTCTTCTCCACGGCCGGCATCGTGGTCTATGTCACCCACATCCGCAACATCGACCAGATGGGGGGGCTTGCCGCCCGGATGCCGATCACCGCCCTGCTCTTTCTCTCCGGTGCCATGATGCTCTCGGGGTTCCCGCCGTTCAGCAGCTTCGCGGCGGAGTGGATCCTCTTCACCGGCATCTTCGAGCGCGGGGCGACGGACTCGCTGGCCATGGTGGTGGGCATCCTCGGCGTCGCGGCGATCTTGCTGACGGTCGGATACACCTTCCTGGCCGCCAAGAAAATCTTCTTCGGCCCTCTGGCAGCCGGCCTGGAAAAGGCCCACATCAAAGACCCGCCTCTTAGCATGTCCGTGCCCCTCATTCTCCTGATCTGTCTCTCCGTGGCCATGGGGCTCTACCCCAGGGCTGTCATGGACCTTCTGCGGCCGGTCATCAGCGGCTCCTTGGCCTTCATGTAAGCGCCATGCGAAATTTTGAACGCGACAGATGAATTCTCCTTCGGCCGGACTCCTTCGGGGGGGGATGGCCCGCCGCACCGTACCAAAGAGGGAGCTCATGCAACATATGGAAGTCAAGGATTTTATGGGGCCTCCCGGCGAGTTCCCCGGATCGCCGAGGGCATTTGATCCGGCGAGATCGTCCTGGCTCTGCGCACGTCAGAAATGGAACTCCAGCCCGGCCGATGATCGGGTTCAACTGAAGCGGATCTGAGCTCCGAAAAGGGACGGTCCCGGGTGAAGGGATCGTGCTCTTCAGGGATTGCCAGCGGAAGCCTATCGCAAGTTGCGGCCCCGGCCATGGCCTTCATTCAGCCCACTCCTCCCTTAAGCGGGAAGAAGGAGGTGTTCATGGACGAAAGATTGCCCCGACTCCTATTGGTTGATGACGAGGAGCGCTTCCGCCAAACGCTTTGCAAGCGCTTGGCCGAAATGGGGTTTCCGGTCGCCACCGCCGGCAGCGGTCAGGAGGCCCTGGCTCGTATCCGCGAAGAGCCCTTCGACGTCGTTGTCCTGGATGTCATGATGCCCGGCTTGAGCGGCATGGAGACCCTGCACGAAATCCAAAAACTGGGCTGTGGCGTGGAGGTGCTCATGCTCACCGGCCACAGCACCATCGAATCAGCCATCGAAGGCATGCGCTTGGGGGCGCACTATTATCTCCTAAAACCCTGTGACATCAATGAGCTTGTTGAAAAAATCCACAGTGCTTATGCCGTGAAACAATCCCGGGACCAGAGGTTGCGCCAGGCCGAGGAGCGGGCCCTTCTGGACCAAATGGAAAAGAAAATCAGATTTTAATTGTTGCCCTGCCGATCGCGGGCGCTCATTTTCCCTGCACGGGATCCGTCTGCCCATCCCATGGTTTTGGGGAGCATGGCCTATGAAACCTGAGAATCCGATCGACCCTGACAATGAAATTGTGATCCTGCTGGTGGACGACGAGGAGAGATTCCTGCGCACCCTCTCCCGCAGGCTGGTGGAACGAAAGATGACCGTTTTGACCGCCCGCAGCGGAATGGAGGCTCTGGCAACCGTCAGGCAAACGCCCGTCAGCGTGGTGGTGCTGGACATCCGGATGCCGGGGCTGGATGGTTTGGAAACACTGGCCGAGCTGCGCGAACTGCGACCCGGCCTCCCGGTCATCCTCCTGACAGGCCATGCCTCCATCGATGCCGCCACCGACGGCGTTCGCCTGGGGGCCTACGACTATCTGTTGAAGCCCTGCGATGTCGACTTGCTGCTGGACAAGATCCAGTCGGCGCTGAAGCAGGACTTCTCCATCCCCCGGGGCACCAACGCCGAGCAGCTTTAGCCGGTGCGCGACGGGTTTTCCCGGGCAGGCTCCGCATTCCGGGGCATCGGATGTTCCGGGTGGGAAGCTTTCTGCTCCACTGAACGGAGAGCGGCAGTCCAAGTGGGCGCATGCGCACGGCATGCGCTGCTGCGGCCTGTGTTCGCCCAATCGAGGCTAATCGTATGAATACTCGCATCCCCCCGGTGCGTCTCCGAAGAAAGAAGCTCGCTCAGACCATACTGTTGGCAGCCTTTCTGCCCGCCGTCTCGGTTCTTGTGGCGGTCTATCTCCTGTTTCTGGCCCAGACCCAGAGCGGTGCGGCAGGCAACGCCGAAATCGGGATCGCCTCCAAGGTCGAAAACAGCAAGGTGACCATCGACCATCAAATCTCCGAAGTCGTCAGGGTCGTCAAATTCATCTCCGATATCTACCCCATGGTGCAGTTGGCCGACCCCAAGTACCTGCAGACCATTTTCGAAAGCCTGGACCAGGAATTCATCAACCACATATTTGAAGACCTGGGCGTCATCAACGCCCGGGGCTTTCACATGGCCTATGTGGGGCCGTATGAACTCTTGGACAAGAACTACAGCCGGGAGCCCTGGTTTGTCGAGGTCATGGAAAAAGGCTTCTACATAAGCGATATTTTTTTGGGATTCAGGCGAGTTCCGCACTTCATCGTCGCTGTCAAACGCGGCAGCGGTGATAGCGCCTGGGTTCTGCGGGCCACGGTCAACGGTTTCCTTTTCAGCTCGATACTGGACAACATCCGATTCGGCAACACCGGCGAGGTGTTCATCGTCAACACCAAGGGTTTGCTGCAGACGCGTTCCCTCGCAAACGGCACATTCATGCAGCCGGTCAACGATGAACTCCTGCGCATCCGGCACCATCCCGGGGTCGAACTGTACCGGAGTTCCCTCAGAGATGCCCCGTTCATCATCGGCCAGGCGTGGCTGATCTCAAAGCCCGATTGGCTGTTGGTTGTGCAACAGGACGAGCGGGATGCCTTGGCCCCGGTGGGGGCGACCCGCAACAGGTTGCTCCTGCTGCTGGTCGGCGGCCTCGCTCTGCTGAGTCTGTCGGCTATGGCCACCATCCGTCTGGTTCTGCAACACTTCCTGCAGGTGAACATCGAAAATAATCTAATGGACGAACAGATGATCCAGTCGCAGAAGTTGGCGGCCATCGGCCAGCTATCTGCGGGCATAGCGCATGAGATCAACAATCCCCTGGCCATCATCGGCGAGGAGGCCGGATGGCTGCAGGACATTCTAAAGCGCGAATCCATGAAGGAGTTCAAGGAGGCCGAGGAGTTCAAGGATTCCCTCCGCGAAATCGTCTCCCAGGCCGGCAGGTGCAGGGAGATCACCCACAAGCTTCTGAGCTTCGCCCGCAAGATGGACTCCGCCATCAGGGACGTGGAACTGAACGTCCTGCTCGATGAGGTGGCTTCCATGCGGGAAAAGGATGCCTCCCTGCAGAATATCAAGTTCGTTCGGGAGTTTGAAAAGGATTTGCCCATCCTGCACAGCGAGCCATCGCTCCTGCGCCAGGTTTTCCTCAACCTCATCAACAACGCCATCGATGCCATCCGCGGGGGCGGCGAAATCCGCCTCGTGACGAGGAAGAACCCGGACCGGCCCGACAAGGTCTCCGTGTCCATCGGCGACTCCGGGATCGGCATCCCCAAGGAAAATCTCGACAAGATTTTTGATCCCTTCTTTACAACCAAACCGCCCGGCAAGGGCACCGGCCTCGGCCTCTCCATCTGCCACGGCATCGTCCAAAAAATCGGCGGCGAAATAGCGGTCACCAGTGTTCCCGGCGAGGGAACGACCTTCACCATCATCCTGCCCCTGGAGCCCCCAAAGGACAACGGTGCCAGGAGCAAGGAGATGGGCGATGCGGACCTGATCACAACGGGTCAAACGCCGCGCAGCCTGCTGCAACAACATATCGGATCTGCGGATTGACGACCCCCGCAACAAGGAAGGATATCAGCGCATGCTCGGGACCATCGTCAACACGTTGAGCATCATCGTGGGCAGCCTGATCGGGTTGTTGTTCAGGGGCGGGATACCCGAAAAATACAGCAAGACCATCATGCACGCGATCGGCCTGGCCGTGGTGCTCATCGGCCTCAAGACCGCTTTGAAGACCGATGCCGTCCTGACGGTGATCGTGAGCCTGGCGGCGGGCAGCTTCCTCGGCGAACTGCTGCGCATCGAAGAGCGGCTGGAGCAGCTGGGCCAGTGGATCGGCCGGCGGGTGTCCGGGGACGGCAGCGGGGTCTCCAGGGGGTTTGTCTTTGCCAGCCTGCTCTACTGCGTCGGGGCGATGGCGATCGTCGGCTCGCTGGAGAGCGGCCTCTCGGGTAACCACCAGACGCTGTTCGCGAAATCCATTCTCGACGGGATCGGATCCGTCATCTTCGCATCGACGCTCGGCATCGGGGTTCTTTTCTCGGCCGCCTCCGTTTTCATTTATCAAGGACTCATCACGGTGGCCGCCTCCTCCATCAGACAGCTCCTCGTGCCCGAGGTGGTTGCGCAGATGTCCGCCGTCGGCGGGCTGCTCATCCTGGCGATCGGGATCAACCTCCTTGAGATCAAGAAGATAAAGATCGGCAACATGCTGCCGGCCATTTTTTTGCCGCTGGTTTACCAGGTGATCCGCTCCGTTTGCGACCTGCTGTGAAGGAGCAGGTCCTGGCCCCCGCCGCTTCTTCCTCGTTCATAGGCCCTGTCTGCGTTCATTCGGCCCTCGCCGCGCGCGGGAGCAACCGCCTTGACTCTCATCAGGGAATTTGTCATAGATCTTTAAATTCGAAATGATTTCCAGGGAATCGGCTTGCCGCGATTTCCGCCGACCTCCGAGCCGACACCCACGACCGAGGGGGCCCCATGGCTGAAACTCCGAGCCAGATACTGCTGGTCGATGATGAAGCGGATTTTGTGGAGATGCTGAGCCTCCGGCTCAAAGAGATCGGCGAGAGCGTTCTTTCCGCCTTCAGCGGCGGCGAGTGCCTGAAAATTCTGGCCAAGACCGATATCGATGTGGTCATACTGGATGTTAAAATGCCGGGAATGAACGGGGTCGAGACCCTGGCGGAGATCAAGAAGGCCCACCCGCTGGTGGAGGTGATCATGCTGACGGGCCACGGTACCATCGAGACCGCTTTAGAGGGCATGAAGCTGGGCGCCTATGACCTGCTGATCAAGCCGGCGGATTTCCACGAGCTGATCGAGAAGCTCAACAATGCGAGGCGGCGCAAACAGGAACAGCTGGAACGGATTCGCAACGCCCAGGCGGCCTTGCAGTAGCAGCGGACCGAAGCGGGCTCCCTCATGGAAGAGGCCAAGCCGGTACACGACATCGATATCTTGCTGGTCGACGACGAAGCCGATTTCCGCGTGGTTATCGCCAAACGCCTCGGCCGGCGGGGCATCCGCGTCCATGAGGCCCCCGGGGGCGAGGAGGCCTTGCGGCTGCTGGAAGAGACGCCGCTGGATGTCGTCGTCATGGATATCAAGATGCCGGGCATGAGCGGCATCGATGCATTGCGGCGAATCAAGGAGCGCCACCCCGTTGCCGAGGTGATCCTGCTGACCGGCCACGCCAACACCCAGGACGGCGTCGATGGCATCAAGTCGGGCGCCTTCGACTATCTCTCCAAACCCGTTGAACTCGAGCACCTGATCCGCAAAATCACCCAGGCCCACAACAAAATCGGGCGGTTTCGGTCCGCCCGGCAGGAGGCCGAGTTCAGGGAACGGGTCAAGCAGCAGATGGTGGTCGCCGAACGGCTGGTCGCGCTGGGCACCATGGCCAGCGGCGTGGCCCACGAAATCAACAATCCGCTGGCCATCATCCAGGATGCGGCCGGCTGGCTGCGCCAGATCCTGGCCAAACCTGAAATGGAGGATATGCCGCGCAGGGGCGATTTTGAAAAGGCCCTGGACCGGATCCACAACGCCGTGCAGCGGGCCCGCGTCGTCACCCACCAGCTGCTGCAGGTCGTCAGGACCCAAAGCACCGAGCTGTCCGATCCGACACGCATGCGCGCGGTCGATTTGAAACAGCTGGTGGAGGAGTCCATCAGCCTGGTCGAATCCGAAGCCGAATCAAAGGGGATCAAGATTTTAGTGGAGAGCGCCGAGCCTCCCCCCAGCGCCTGGACCGACCCCTACCAGCTGCTCCAGGTGCTGCTCAACCTGCTGGCCAATTCCATACAAGCCACCGGCGCCGGCGGACGGATCACCATTGCCCTGCGGGCGTCGCTGGAGGAGGCCAAGGTCGAGGTCAACGATACCGGCAGCGGCATATCCAAGGAAAATCTCAACCGCATCTTCGAGCCTTTTTTCACCACCAAGGGGGTCGGGGAGGGCACCGGCATGGGGCTCTATGTCTCCTGGGGGATCGTCTCGAAGCTCGGCGGATTGATCGCGGTGGAGAGCCAGGTGGGGCAAGGGAGCACCTTCACCATCACGCTGCCGGTCAAAAGGTAACGGAGGAGATGGATCATGGTGGAAAAGGGCAATCCGTCTGAGCCTTCCGCCGATGGGGTCAACGGAAAAAAAGAGAGGAAGATTCGTCTCCTGCTGGTCGACGATGAAGAGGCCTACGTCGATGTCCTGACGAACAGGCTGCGCAAGCGGGGCTTCGATGTGACCAAATCCTACGGCGGCGCCGAGGCGTTTCAGAACATGCGCCGGGGCGAATTCGATGTCGCCGTATTGGACTTGAAAATGGCCGACATGGACGGCATCGAGGTGCTGAGAATAATGAAGCTCATGGACCCCCGGATGCAGGTGATCATGCTGACCGGGCACGGGTCGGCCACGGCCTGCAAGCAGGGCTTGGAGCTGGGGGCATTCGACTACCTGATGAAACCCTGCGAGCTGGATGCCCTGGTCAAAAAGATCACCGAGGCCTCCTCCCGCAAAAAGCCCTCCTGACGCTTTTTTCGTGCGCCGCGCAGGCCGAGGGGGGGCGGCACCCCGGCCTGGCACCGGGCGGCGCTGAGCCCCTCTGCCCATCATTCCCCGAGCGCCGGAGGATCAGGTGCGGCGGATGGTGATCTCCCGCATCTGGGCCTCGATGATCTTCTCCTCGTGGCGCCGCTTTTTCGCGGCGGCTTCGGCCACTTTGCTCACCAGCACCTCGATGTCGGATGGCTTCATCAGGTAGTCGAACGCCCCTTTTTTCATCCCGTCGATGGCGGATTCGACCGTGGCATGCCCGGTGAGCATGATCACCTCCACCAGCGGGTAGGTCTTCTTGATCTCGGTGAGGGTTTCGATGCCATCCATGCCCGGCATTTTGACATCTAGAATCACCACCTCGATGCGAGCCTGCTCTTTCAGCTTGGCCAGCGCCTCGGCCCCGCTGTGAGCCGGGATCACTTCCATCTCCCGTTTGGTGAGCCGTTTGATCATGGTCTCGACAAACGGCACCTCGTCGTCCACCAGCAGTATTTTCGCGATCGACATGTTCCGCTCTCCTCAGCTCTTGGCTGCCTGCGAGCCCAGCGGCAGCACGATATGAAAGGTCGTCCCTTTATCCACCTGGCTCTCCACATCGATCCGGCCGCCCATTTTGTGGATGATGCCGTAACAGATGGAGAGGCCCAGGCCGGTTCCCTTGCCGACGGGTTTGGTGGTAAAAAACGGGTCGAACAGACGCCCCAGGTTGCTGGCCGGGATCCCCGGCCCGGTGTCCGCGATGGACAGGCGAAGGTGCTGCTCTTCGGCACGGCTGGTGACGGTGATCCTGCCGCCGGTCTTCTCCATGGCATCCACGGCGTTGTTGAAGATGTTCATCAACACCTGCTGCATTTCGGTGGCCGATGCCTCAATCGGCGGCAGGCTCGGCTGAAGCTCCATCTGCACCTCCACGTTGGCGTAGCGCGATTTCTGTGACAACAGGCCCACCACCTCCCCCACCAGCTCGTTCAGCTGCAGGGTCTGCACGCGCGAATCGGTCTTGCGGGCGAAGCTCAGCAGCTTGTGGGTGATCTCCTTGCAGCGGCGTCCCTGGGTCTCGATCTGCTGCAGGGCGCGCTTCGCCTCCGGGAGATTATCCTCCTTGTCAAGCCCTTCGCCCATCAGGTCCTGGATCCAGCCGGCCTCCTCCACCATGATGGCCACGGGGTTGTTGATCTCGTGGGCGATGCCCGCGGCCAGCTCGCCCACCGAGGCCAGCTTGCCGGTTTCGATGACCTGCTGGTTCATCATCTCCTTTTCGGAATCGAGCTCGGCGATGCGCTTGACCATCCGGCCGGACATGATGACGGCCATGCCGATGATGGCGACGGCGCCGATAAAGGCGATCAGGCCCGCCATTTTCTGGGTCTCTTTGAGCTTGGCGAATGCATCCGCCGCTTCCTGCTGGAAGATCAGCAACCACTCGTTGTTCTTGAGAAAGGCGGCGACGATGATGAACCTCTCGCCGCGTTCCCCCATCTTTTCCACGCTGAAGATGGAGCTGGTTTGGGTGTAGCGGTCGATATAGCCTTCGAGAAAATGCGTCTCACCCCCCTCCATGAAGTGGATACCGTCGGAGGGGCGTTTGGTTGAGAGGGCCTCTTCGCCCTTTTTGAACAGGTTGAGGTATTGCTGTTTGGTCAGCTTGGGCTCGCCCCCCGGCGGGCGGGTTTGAAATTCACCGCTCCGGTTGAGAATGAAGGCCGTCCCGGTCTTTCCAACCGCCAGGTTTTCAACCAGCAGGTTGAAAGCCACGAAGTCGATGGTGGCCCGCAGCAGCCATTCGGAGCCGCCCCACTGCCGTTTGACGGTCACGATGAAATGGGGGTGCCCCCGCAGGCCCATGAAGACGTCGCTGATGAACCCGGGGCGCTTGATGGCCGTTTGGAACCACTCCGCGCTGCTGTAGTCGGCCCGCAGCAGCTCGAACGGCCCGGCATAGGAGACCTGCCGGCCGTATTGGTCGATCAGCCCCAGGTCCACGAAGACATAGCTGTACTCCTCCTGCAGCACCTTCAGCCGCTGCTGCAGAAACTCCTTGTCCTGCAGCTGGCTCAAATCGAAGCTTCGAAACAGGTGGCTGATGTCGTTCAGACGCTGCTTCAGGAAGTAGTCGATGTTCTGCTTGTGCTTGAGGACCAGCTCCCCCAGGTGGGCGTTGACCATCTGATTGGAAAAGATGTTGAACTGGTAGAGGATGGTGCCGCTCACCAGCACCATCGATCCCAGCGACACCATCACGATGATGATGGCCATTCTGAACCGCAGGCCGGCATATTGGGTTTGCCGGCCGCTGGCTTTGGATTGTTCCGCGACCATGCGTCTTTCCCTCGCAAGCCATGCGCCGTCAGCCGCATGCCGCCAACGGCGCCACGTCTCGTCAGGGGTGGATATCGATCGTGGGGTATAACCCCTTCAGTTCTCCCTCGGGGTAGGGCTGGATCAGATTGAAGGAGATGTCCTGGCTCTGCTGGGCGTGTCCCCTTTGGGCGGCGCCGTCGCAGTAGGCCCCGTTGGCCTCCAGAATATGCTCGATACGGTTTTTGAAGCCCTCCACGAAAAGCCGGCCGTCGCCCTTGAAGCGCATCGCCCCCAGCGTCTCCTCCCCGGAGAGGGCGGAGAGCCTCGCCAGCGGCAGGCTGTGGGCGGCCACGTCCTGCGGGGTGCGGATGTACCCCCACACCAGGTGTTCCGCCGGGATGTGAACGGCCGCTTCCAGGTCGATGATCGTGTGGGGCATAACGATGCAGCCGGGTCCGATCGCAAGGCGGTGGTCGGCCGAGCCCTGCAGAAAGGAGTTGAACCCTACGAACACCTTGGGCCCGAGGTCGGCATGAATGATCTTGGCGCCGTGGGCGGTGACATTGTTTCCGTTCAGCCGGGAGTGCAGGATATAGCAGTTCTCCTGGGCATTGGCGCCGTCGCCCAGCCAGCTGTTTTCGATGTAGGCCCGCTGGGCGACCAGGACGTTGCGGCCGATCTGGGTCTTGGGCTTGATGACCGCATAGCGGTTGAAAGAGGCCCCGGGCGGCATGGAGAACGGGGTTTGGAGTTTGACGACATCGAAGATGCGCTGGTAGTCCGCCTTGCGCCGGTCGATGAACTCCATGAAGAGGCCCTCGGGCGGTGAGCCGGGCCGGAAGCGGACATAGCGCTGAAGCGTTTCCGGGTGGTGGCGGAAGACGAACTCGAAGCGCTCGCCGCTTTTCACCCACACGGTTCCGGCAGGCACCTGCCGGTGGGAGAGCTCGCCGGCCTGGACATAGGCGTACTCCCCGATGACGCAGTCATGCACGGTCGTGAGGTCCACGGTGCTGAAAGGGCCCATGAAGCAGCCCTCCACGACCGACCCGTGGATGTTGGCGAAATGGGTGGAAACCGTGTTCTGGATGATGAACTCCTCCGGGTGCTCGGGGTCGTGGGAGTTGTTGTGCACCAGGGTTTTGATCAGGAAGCAGTCCCTGACGCGGATGGTTTCGTCCTCCTGCAGCGGGATCGTGAACCCTTCCGTGGCGAAGAAATCGCCCTTGCGCTTGAGCTCATCGCCGCGGATGTCGGTCTTGTACAAAATGGAGTCGGTCACATGGCATTTGCCCAGAAAATAGCTGCCCGAGAGGTTGGAGCGGCTGAAATGGAAATTGAGCGGGTGGTGGGGCGTGATGCCGTAGAAGGCGTAGAACTTGACCAGCTGCTGCCAGGGCACGAGCCCCCTGACATAGGGCCCCACGTCGAAGAGGGGCTCGCGCAGGTTGACGTTGACGCGCTGGATGATCCGCTCCAGCAGCTCGTTCAGGCGCTCCATGATCGCTCCTCTTTTCTAAAGGCTACCCTCCCAGGTAGACCGGCATCCCCATCAGCGGCCAGACCAGTATAATGAACAAGCCGAGCACGGCCATCAGCAGAATGCTGGCGGGAATGCCCGATGCGAAAAACTCCCCGCTCGTGAACTGCCCGGAGTTGTAGGCGATGGCGTTGGGTGCGGCGCCCACGAGCAGCAAAAACGGCATGCCGGCCGTGGTCAGGGCCGCGAAGAGGATCACCTCGGGCGCCACTTTTAAATAGGGCGCCACTACGAGCGCCACCGGCAGCGAGATGGCGATGGCGGCGACGTTCATGATGAAGTTGGTCATGACCAGGATGAAGAAGGCCATGGCCATGACGAAGATGAACCAGTGGGCGTTTTTAAAAAAGCCGAGCCAGTTGACGGCCAGCCACTCGGCCGCGCCGGTCTGCCAGAGGCAGAAGCCGATGCTCATGGCCCCGGCGAACAAAAGCACGATGTTCCAGGGGATGAGCTCCAGGTCGCCGATGTCCAGAATGTTGCAGACGAAGAACATGATGGTGGCCACGAGCAGCACGGCCGATTTGTTGAACGGCTGCAGGGCCGGCACGAACGACTGCAGCGAGAGAAACAACACCGTGAGAAAGACGATCAGGGCCGCCCCCTTCTCTTTGCCCGACAGGGCGCCCATCTCGTCGTTGAGCTGCTTGGCCTTCTGTCGCAAGCCGGGGATCCGGGCCTGCTCGGGCCTGAAAATCAAACGGATCAGCAGCCACAGCAAAAACATCATCAGCCAGCCAAGGGGCGCCATGTAGTAGCTGAGCTCGAAGAAGGAGACCTCCTTGCCGGCGATCTGCTTGAAGAACCCCAGGGCCACGATGCCGCGGGCCGCGCCCAGCAGGGTGATGATGCTGCCGGCCCCGGCCACGAAGGCCATGCCGATGAAGAGCCCCTTGCCGAAGCGGGTGGGTTTGCTGTCGGCGGTGTAGAGGGAGTAGATCGAGAGCAGCAGCGGGTACATGGTGGCCGCCACCGCTGTGTGCGCCATGATGTGGGTCAGCAGGACGGTGACCACGAAACAGCCCAGGTAGATCCGGCTGGTGCTCTCGCCCACGATCATCAGCATCTTGTAGGCCAGGCGCTTGGTCAGCCCGACCTTGGTGAAGACCATGCCGATCGTCAGGGAGCCGAAGATGAAGAGGACCGAGGGGTCCATGAAATCCTTGAAGGCATCGCTGGCCGGCCGGATGAAGAAGAGGGCCTGGATCACCCCGATCAGAAGCCCGGTGACGCCGATGGGAAGCACCTCGAACACCCAGAAGGTCCCGGCCAGCAGAAAGAGCGCCAGGGCCCCCTTGGCCTGCTGGCTCAACACGAAGTGCTTGCCGTTGGGGTCGATGGCATCGGGCCAGGGGGGGGAATAGTAGACCACAAAGAAGAGTGCGAGCCCGATACCGATGAACAACCAGCGTTTCCAATCGAATGCGACCTCGAGTTTCCCGTCAGCGCCCGTCATAGAAAAGCCCCTCCCTCAACCGTTCGGCATCTCTCCAAAATTTGTTTTGAAAACCGTGATTGGCATCCTGCGCTCTTCGCCACCGGCACCGTTGCGATAAATGCCAAATCTTCTATCCCAAAAACCTACGGCTATCAATGTTTAATTGTCGAGTTCATCGAATTCAGGGCCTTGCCCGCCGATCTCCGACTGGCTTGGTACGAAAAGAAATCGGGGCATTTTTTCGATCAAAGCGAGGGCGCTGCCTTTTGACAACCCATCCGGAGGGGGCACAGCCGGGGAGCCGGGTAGGAGGCGGGTGCAGGGACCACGCCGGGATGCGGCAGCGAGCAGCGCTCAAACTGCGTGCGCTCGGGCGTCAGGCCCCGTTCCTTCGACGCCGGCGGAACCTGCGGGTGCGCGGTGCAAGAAAATCAAGGCGCCGCGCACCCGACTTTCGCCTGCGGCTACGGCACGAGCCGCGCCCCGGCCCAGTCGCCGTGGTCGCCGCTGATGCCGGCATCGAGCGAGAGGAGTTTAAGGAGGAGGGTGTTCACGCCGGTGATGTCGATGTCGATGTCCGCGATCTGGGTGGTCGGACCGGTGCTGCCGTACATCGGGCCGGAGTCGAAGCGCTTGACCCCGTCGCCCCAGACTTCGAAGCGCGCCGTGAAGCCCCACTCGCCGTCGGAGGCGCCCACCCTGGCGACGAAGCGCCGGTAGCCGGCGTTGATCGCATAGGTGATCTCGCTGTCGGCGTGGACGCCCAGGCCTTTGGCGTAGCGGATCCCGCCGAGGTAGATGTCTTTGGTGCCGCCGTTGGCCTTGTCGATCCCGATCTCCTGGAACCCGTTCACCGCCGAGACCCAGTCGAGATCGGAAAGATAGGTGGTGTTTGCCTGGGTCGTCGCCGCGACCGAGGCGCTGGAGCGGTTGCCGAACCCGTCGCGGGCCTTGACCGTGTAGGTGTAGGTCGTGCCCGGCGCAAGGCCCGTGTCGGCGAACCGCCTGGCCTTGACCTGGGCGATGTGGGTGTTGCCGCGCAGGACGTCGTAGCGCGTGACGCCGATGTTGTCGGCCGGCTCCTCCCAGGTGAGCTCGACGACATGGCTCGAGGCGACCGTCGCCTTCAGGTTTGCGACCGGGGCCGGGGCCTCGGTGTCCTCGGCCGGGAAGGCCGCGTCGAAGACCGCCGAGCCGTCGAAGTTGTTGATGTCGAAGATGAAGGGCAGCCAGGTGTTGAGCCGGCCGCGGACCGTCGTGCCGTTCAGGTCGGTTGCGGCGTGGATTCCGGCGTTTTTCGGCAGGTGCTCGAACCACCAGAAGAGGAAATCCCCGCCGTGGGCCTCCCAGATGTCGCGGAACTTCCAGGTCTCGGGCCCGACGGTGATCGGCGCGGCCCCGGCGATGTCGGGATAGCTGTACCAGCCCTCGGAGCGGTTTCTGGCCGTGGGCTGCCAGTCGAAGTAGCTGAACTTCGCCGTCGTGTTGTAGGCGCAGTAGCCGAGGGTCCCCTGGGCGAAGGCCGCGTCGGTCGCAGTCAGCACCGGATGGTGCATGTTGCTGACGTAGACGTCGAAGCGGGAGCCGGCGGCCTTGACCTTGAGGGTGTAGTCGCGGTTCGGCTCGAGCGCCATGGGCGCCGATCCGATGAGGGTGAAGCCGTTGTTGAGCCGCGCGAGGATCACGCGGTCGTTCGCCGGGTCGAGCCCGACGTAGTAGCCCTTCATGGCGTTCGGCCCGGCGGCGTAGACCGCGGTGCGCAGGATCAGCCCCGCGTGCGCGCCGGGGGCCCCGCTATGCACGTTCACCTTGGCCTTAAAGGTGCCGTCGCCGACGGCGAAGCCGATGCCCTGGGGCGCTGCCACCACCTTGACCCCGTTTCCGGCCGAAGCGAGGGTCATCTCCTTGCCGGCCCCGGCCGTCCAGGACCCGTCCACGACGAGCCAATCGAAGGTTGAGTTGTAACCGTAGTTGTTGTTGGCGTTCGGCGGGAAGTGGATGCTGCCCAACTCCGAGTTGCCGGGCGAGGCGAAGTAGCCGTCGACGATCCCCTCCCGGAGATAGCTGTAGTTGGTGCTGTCGGAGAGGAAGAAGCGCGTCACGTCGGTCAGGTTGACCTCTTCGGACGCCCGGGTGGGGTCTTGCAGGTCATAGGTGTTCCAGACCGGGAGCCGCCAGCGCAGGGGGAAGCGCTCGGAGATGCGCCGCAGGCCCTGCTCGGCCATGTGGCCGGTCATGTGGGCCATGCCGCTCCACTCGCCGCGGTAGTCGAAGCCGTGGATCACGAACTTGCGCTTGGAGGTCACCCCGCTCACCACGGCGCCGTTCACCCAGTAGGCCCCGTCGCCGGCCATGCAGGTCTCCCAGAACCCGGCCGAGTTGCAATGGATGATCCAGACCCCGTCGATTTCGCCGGACTCGACCCGCGGCACGATGTTGAAGCGCGGGTCGTTCAGGATCTTGGCATAGTCGGCCTGGTCGTCGATCGTGTTGTTCAGATAGGCGTCGAGGAAGGTGGCCCGCGTGACGGGGGACCCGTCCATGACCGGTGGAAACTCGTCGAGGATGTGGTGGTTCGTGACCTTCAAGTCGAGGAGCCCCCCGGTCGCCCGGCGGAAGCCTTCGATGTAGGCGGCGAGGCTGTCCGCCGCGCGCGGCCAGACCCCCCCGCCCCAGAGAACATCGTGGAAATAGGTCTCGACCGGCATCGACCCGTTCGGCGTGGCGATCACCGGGTTGTACTGGATCACGACCACGTTGTGCGTCTTCTTGACGGTCTTGACGTCGAGCCCGTAGAGCTCGACCTCAGAGATGTTGACCGTGCTCCCGCCCACGGTGCGCTCTGCGGTCAAGCGGAAGATCCTGCGGCTCAATGGCGGCGTGACCGCGGCCTCGTCCCAGCCGCCCGCAACCCCGCTGCGGGTTGCGACCGCGAGCACGTAGCTGCCGTTCTTGGCCAGCAGCTCGGACTCGGTGTCGGCCGCCTCGAGGCGCCAGGAATTGACGTCGCCCGAGTCGCCCGGCATGCCGAGGAAGACCCGCACCCTGCCGATCGGCTGCACCGCCGGGAAGGCGACCTGGACCCAGGCCGGGTTCACCCCGGCCGAGGACATGGCCGCGTAGATGTCGCCGTCGAAAGCCTTGTTGGCGTAGGCGCCGGCCGCCGCCGCCGAGGAGGTTACCACCGCCTCCCGCGCGAGAACGCTGAGCTTGTTGTAGTAGTTGCCCGGGGTGACGGCGAGCGAGTTGGAAAGATAGCCGCCGCCTGCTCCCGCGGCCTCCACCACGTAGAACAGATGTTGGCCGGCGGTGAGGCCCGCGTCGGTGTACTGCCGGCCGCTGGTGGTAGCGATCAGCACGTCGTCGCGGTAGACCTTGTAGCTCGAAACCCCGGCCGGTGCGGGATAGGAGGACCAGTCGAGCGTGACCGTGGTGTCGCTCTTGGCCACCAGCTTGAGATCGCCCGTCTGGCCCGGCAGCGGGGCCACCGGGCCGGATCCGCCGGCGGGATAGCCGATGAAGACGATCTCGCCCATTTTGGCGGCGTTCGCCTTCGTGACCCGGATGTAGCGGGTCGTCGCGTTGACCGCGTGCTCGTTCCACTTGGCGTAATTCGCGAGCGGGTCGGTGAAGAGCGTCGTCCAGTTTCCGGGCGTTCCGGCGGCGACCGTGAAGTCGCCCGCGTCCCCAAGATCCCAGAGGCAGATCTTGGTGAGAACATAGCTGCGGCCGAGGTCGATCACGGCGCTTGCCGGATAGTCGGTCGGGTTCCAGCTCGGGATCCAGACGTTGGCGTCGGCGGTCGAAGCCGCCGCCGGATAGGCGCCCGGCTCGTTCACCAGGAGCCCGGCGTTGCCCAGGCCCGAATCGTTCTGCACGTTGGAGGAGGTGAGCGGGATCTTCTGCGGGTCGCCGCCGCCGTCTGCGACGAAGACGGCCGTGAGGCTCTTGTTCGCGTTCATCACAAGCGTCAGCGGGTTTGCGCTGCCCGCAGCAGCGCCCTCCCAATGGTCGAACCTCCAGCCGGTGGCGGGGCTCGCCGCGATCGCCACACTCTGCCCGGCGGC
Source organism: Desulfobacterales bacterium (assembly GCA_025454255.1). Lineage (GTDB taxonomy): Bacteria > Desulfobacterota > Desulfobacteria > Desulfobacterales > SpSt-501 > SpSt-501. The sequence continues at coordinate 16,183 of JALOOU010000052.1, forward strand.
GAAGCTTCCCGAGCTCGGGGATACCGTGCCGCTGCCGGAGACGGCCGTCGTGAGCGTGTAGGCGGTGCCGCCGATGGGTTCGAATACCGCCGTGATGCTGCGGCTGCGGTCCATCGTGACGGTCCAGGGATTGGCCGTCTGCACCTGCCCGTACTCCTGCCACATGGAGAACTTCCAGCCGGCGGCCGGGGTGGCGGTAAGCACCACCGGAGTGCCGTCCGGGTAGCTCGAAAGATCCGGATTCTTGCTGACCGCGCCGCTGCCGGTCGTGGTCAGCCCCAGGGTCCACTGGCTGCCGCCTCCGGCCGGATAGCCGTAGACCACCACCTCATTCACGAAGGCGCCGGTCGCCTGCCGCGTCAGCCGCAGGTAGCGGGTCGTCGCCGTCACTTTTTTTCCGAACCACTGGTTGTTGCGGGCAAGCCCGTCTGTGAAAAGCACCGTCCAATTCCCGGGCGCTCCGGCCGAGACCGAGAAATTGCCCTGCTTCCACTCCTGGTCGTAGAGGTAGACGTCCGTGATCACGTGGCTCTGGCCGAGGTCGAGGTAGCAGGGCCAGGGGTAGTCGGCCTCGCTCCAGCTCGGCATCCAGAAGGTCTTGACCGCGCCGCCTGCTCCTCCCCGCGGGTCGCCGGCCGGCGCCTGCTCGTCCACCAGGTTCGTCGCCGGCCACTCGCCGTAGCCACCCGTCTTCTCGTTTTTCACCATCGCGGCCGTGAGCGCGATCTTCTGCGAGGTGCCGCCGCCGGTCGGGACGAAGGTCGCCGTGATCACCTTGTTCGCGTTCATGGTGATGGCAAGCGGGTTTGCGGTGCCCGAGGCGCCGCCGCTCCAGCCTGTGAACTTGAATCCGGGCGCCGGGACGGCCGTGAGCTTCACCGGCGCGCCCTCGTTGTAGTAGGGGAGGTCCGGGTCGAGATCGACGCCGCCCGATCCGGTGATGGTCACATCGAGTGTAAAGCGCGTGACCGGCTCGCCGGTGATGTTGTGCTCGGCCTCGTAGAGGTCGTCGTAGGGGATGAGCGCGCGCACGTCGCGGCCGGCGTACTGCGAGAGCTTGTCCAGGAAGAGGTTGAACTTGTCGATCGGCGCCGCGTCGGGATTTCCGTTCGCGTAGAGGTCGCGGAAGGCCTGCTTGAAGGGGCCCCAGCCGATCTCGCGGGAGAGCGCGATCAAGCGGAAGGCCATGGGGTTGTGCTTGCAGATGCCCGTGTTCCAGTAGGCCTGCTTGTCCTTCCAGTAACCCTCCTCGTAGAAATCGGCGAGCTCGGCACCCTGGTAGTACGTCCAGTCGCCCCAGCTCGAAACCCGTCCGTTCAGCTGCTCGACGACGTAGTACATGAGGAAGTTCGCCCAGAGCTCAGGGGCCCAGTCCCAGCTCGGGTGGCTGAAGATGTGCCCCATCTCGTGCAGGATCCCGAAGGACCAGTCGTCGTTGTCGTTGACCCGCTTGAGCTCGTCGGCGATGCAGTTTTTGCACCAGCGGATGGGGAAATAGGCGGCCGCCCACCCGCCGAAGTCCTGGCGGTAGGAGACGACGCCGAGCGGCTCGCGGTCGTGCGGAAAATAGCCGACGAGATCGCGATAGGAGAGGTAGGCCGCGTCCAGGTGACCGATCCAGCGCTCGAGGTTTACGGGGGTGATGACCGCAAGGTCGCTCTCCTCGAGCGCAAGCCACATGTCCTCGCCGTCGACGCGTTTGAGCTCGATCAGCGAGAAGTCGTCGAACCAGGCCTTGCCGGTGACGGTGTTGCCCCAGTGCCCCAGGCGCGCCCAGATCTCGGCCGAGCCGTCGGCGACGGTCTTAAAAGTCATGCCGAGAAGCGTCCAGTCGAACGTGCCGGATTTGCTGTCCGAGCCGTTCAGGCTCTTCAGCTCGAAGAGGTTTGCGGCCGTCGAGCCGGTCTGGTTGACGATGTTCGCCCCCTTGGCCCAGCCGGTCACCGAGTAGTAGGTGTCCGGTTTCAGGGTGAGGGGCTGGATCCAGCGTGCGTCGTTCGTCGCCGTGTTCTCGATGCTCGCGGCCCGGGAGCCGTTTCGGCCCGCGCCCGCCTCCCAGCCGAACTTGGCATCGGCCATGTGCCAGGCATCCGCCGTCCAGTAGGCCGGGGTGCTGCCGCTTCCGAGCTCGAAGCCAGGGTTCTCGATCGCCTCGGTCGTGCCCGGGATCTCCTCGAACACCGCCGTGATCGCGGTGTCGCCGCGGATCGTGAACGTGTAGGGGTTGATTCCGCCGGCCGCATCCCCGCTCCAGTTGAGGAAGCGCCAGCCGGAGGCCGGGGTTGCCGTGAGCGTGATCTGGGTGCCGTCCGGATAGCTCGCCATGTTCGGGCTCTTGGCGACCGTGCCGTTGCCCTGGGAGGCCACCGTGAGGCTCCAGTTCGTCGGCGAGCCGCCGGCCGGGTAGCCGTAGAGCACCACCTCGTTTACGAACGAAGTGGGGGTGAGCCTTGTCAGGCGCAGGTAGCGCGTGGTCGTGTTCATCTGGGCCCCGAACCACTGGTTGTTGCGGGCCAGCAGATCCGTGAAAAGCGGCGTCCAGCTGCCGGGTGATCCGGCCGAGACGGTGAAGCCGCCGGATTTCCACTCGAGGTCGTAGAGGTAGATGTCCGTCAGGACGTATTCCTTGCCGAGGTCGAGATAGCAGGACCATGGGTAGTCCGGCACGTTCCAGCTCGGCATCCAGTGGGTCTTGACCGCGCCGCCCGTGCCGGCGCGCGGGTCGCCGGCGAGGTTCTGCTCGTCGACCAGGTGGGTCGCCGGGGTTTCGGCGTAGCCCCCCGCCTTCTCATCCTTCAACATCGCCGTGGTGAGGATCAGCTTGGTCGAGGTGCCCGGTCCCTGCGGCGTGAACACGGCCTTGACGTTCTTGTTCGCGTTCATCACGAGCGCAAGCGGGTTGGCTCCGCCCGAGGCGTCGCCCTCCCAGTGGTCGAACTTCCAGCCGCTCGCGGCCGTGGCGTAGATGTTGACCGTCTGGCCGGAGGCGTAAGTCCCGCCGGAAGGCGACAGGCTCCCCTGGCCGGTGACGGAGGTGGCCAGTGTGTACTGCGTCGGGGTGCCCGGCGTGAAGACCGCCGTGATCGAGCGGTCGCGGTCCATGGCCACGGTCAGCGGGTTGGCGGTGTAGGTGGTGGTCCCCTCCGCCCAGCGGTCGAACACGAAGCCGGCAAGCGGCACCGCCGTGAGCTCGACCTGGGTCCCGGCAAGGTAGGTGGCGGAGGATGGGTTGCGGTAGACATTGCCCATGTTCCAGTCCACGGTCACCGAGAGCGCGTACTGGACGGTTGAGGCCGGGTGCCCGAAGAGCACGATCTCGGCCATCTTGCCGCTGGTCGTCTTGGTCAGGCGCACGTATCGCGTGGTGACGTTCACCCCGTGGCTCTCCCAGCCCGTGTAGCCGATCAGCGGGTTGGTCACGAAGATCGACCAGTTCCCCGGCGTCCCCTTTGAGACGTGAAAGTCCCCGTCCCCGCCGTGGTTGAAGAGATGCACGGCGGAGATCGAGTACTCCTTTCCCAGGTCGAGGTAGACGCTCTGGGGGTATTTGGGGTTGCCCCAGTTTTCCCAGCTGGTGTTGCAGGCCCCGCCGGGGTAGAGCGACTGCTCGTCGACGAGCTCTCGCTCGTCGTCGGAGCCCACTCCTGGCTCGACGGTGATCATGGATGCGTTTAACGGGATTTTGGAGTCTACCGGGCCGGCTTGACTGCGGGCTGGAAAGACGGAGAAAGAAACAGCGAGAAGAGCCAATACCACACACACAGCGATCCGCGAAGAGCCGTTAAGAGAACTCATGGCGCCCCCCCCTTCGTCGCGTGAGGTTTGGTGTGCAACTCTAAAGGGATGTCCGTGGAGGCCTTCTGTTTTACTTCTTTTTTGTTCTTCTTTTTTATTCCGGTTTCGCAAAAAAACAGCTTCGCCTGCAACGGTTACCGACAGAACCCATTCTATCGATGAGCCGCGTTTAATGTCAACGACTATTTTGATAATTTTCAATTTATTAGGGTGAACCAAGCGCTTAGCTGCAATTGACAGCAATTGACAGCAATTGACAGCAGCGGCCGGTAAAATACGGCCCGGTTTTTCTTCTTGATTTTTTCAAGAGAATGCAGGTAAGAAGAAGTCTTCGGAAGTGACCCGCCCCGAGGGGCGGTGGCCGACGCGAATCCTGGCCTGCGGGAAGCAGACCGGTCACCCTCAGAAGCGGAGGTGGAGCATGAGGACAGCAAGCCGTTTCCAGCCGTTCGTCGCCGCGATTCTGACGTTTCTGGTGGTCTGGTTGTCGGGAGCTGGGGCCGGGTCTGCGCAGACGGCGCCGGCCCAGATCCTCCTCAATGCCGCCATGATCACGGTCGAGCCCGGGGTGGGCTCGGACGACGAGCGAGAGCTCGTCGACGAGCAGGACGCGTTCGCCGCCCGGCGCGACTGCCACTACAGCTGGGAGAACTGGGGCAACTCCAGCTATCCCCAGAGCGTCTATCTCGACCTGGGCCGGGAGTACGTCGTCACGGCCGTGCATCTCTTCAACCACGGCGGGGACGGGGAGTTCCGCGTCTCCGCGGGCGCGCCCGGCAACTGGACGGTCATCGTTTCCGACCCCTTGATCGGCTACACGGGCTGGGTGAGCCACACGGGGTTAGGCGTCACCACCCGCTATGTGCGCTGCACCAAGACCACCAACGGGAAGATGGCCGAGCTCGTGCTCTTCGGCTATCCGGCCGGCGGCGGCCCCGACGACGACTGGAACCTCACCATCCTCGGGGCCGGGGAGCGAGGCAGCGTCTCCCGATCCCCCGACCTGCCGGCCTATCCCGACGGCGCCACGGTGACCCTGACGGCCAATGCAGCCGCCGGATATGTTTTCAAACATTGGATCGAAGGCGCCGCCAGTTACACCGCCAACCCCCTGAGCATCGTCATGGAGGAGGACCGAACTCTGACCGCGGTGTTCGAGCCGGCGGCCGGCCCGTTTTACTCGTTGACGGTCAACCTGGTGGGCGGCGGCAGCGTCTCACCCGCGGGCGGAACGTTCGGTCCCGATGCCATCACCGTCCTCGCCACACCGGCGGCAGGCTGGCAGTTCGACCACTGGGAAGGCGACCTCGCCGGGGCGGCCAACCCCCAGATGCTCGGCATGGACCGCAACCGCAGCGTCACGGCCGTGTTCGTCAAACAGACGGGCGGCTCTGCCAAGCTCCTGCTGACGCCGGCCATGGTCAAAGACGAAAAAACCGGGGGCTACGCCGACACGCCGGCCACCTACCTGGTGGACGAGCAGGTCAAAGCCGGCGACCCCCGCGGCGGCAGCGGGGGTGCGGTCACTACGACCTGGCTCCCGAGTTGGCTGAACGCCGACCACCCCTGGTCCTGCTATGTCGACCTCGGGCAGCTCACCAACCTGACCGACGTCTGGCTCTACGATCACGAGTGGAAGTCGGGCGACTTCAGCGTCTCCACCGGCGCGCCCGGCAGCTGGACCGTCCTCTTCACCGACAGCCTAAACCGCAACGACCAGTGGTTCGGTCGCGCCGTTAACGTGCAGACGCGCTACGTGCGCTTCACCCGCCACACGGCGACCTCCTTCGTGGACGAGGTGGTGCTCTACGGCTCTCCGGCCGGCGGCACGCCGCCCGCGCTGTGGAGCCTTACGGTCGCGGTCGAGGGCAGCGGCACGGTCGCCAAAAACCCCGACCTCGACAAGTACCCGGACGGGAGCACGGTCACACTGACCGCCGTTGCGGCCGCGGGCCACCTCTTACAGCAGTGGGAGCTGGAGGGCAGCGTCTCCACGGCGAACCCCCTCACGCTCACCATCGGCGCCAACCGCAGCCTGAAGGCCGTCTTCATCCCGGCGGGCGGCGTCGCCGGCAAGCTCGCGCTCACCCCGTCGATGATCACGGACGAGAAGCCGGGGGGCTACCCCGCGACCCCGGCCGCAAGCCTCGTCGACGAGCAGGCGAAGGCCGGCGACCCCAAGGCGGGTTCAGGCGGGGCGGTCAAGACCGAGTGGATGCCGAGCTGGATCGGCGCCGACTACCCCTGGTCCTGCTACCTCGACCTCGGGCGGACCACCCGCATCACCGACATCTGGATCTACGACCACGAGTGGAAAAACGGGGACTTCAGCGTCTCCTACGGTGCGCCCGGCAGCTGGGTAACGCTCTTCACCGACAACCTTCAGCGCAACAACCAGTGGTTCGGCCGCGCGGTGAACGTGACGACCCGCTTCCTGCGCTTCACGCGCCACAGCCCGACGGCCTTCGTGGATGAGGTCGTGATCTACGGCGAGCCCGGCGCGGCGGACACGGTGCCGCCGGCCTCCGTCACGACCCTTGCCGCGACCCCGGTCAGCTCCACGAGCGTCGCGCTCGCCTGGAAGGCGACCGGCGACGACGGCAACGCCGGGCAGGCGACCCTCTACGATCTGCGCTACAGCGCGAACTTCATCACCGAGGCCAACTGGGCAAGCGCAACCCCGGCCGCGGGCGAGCCCGCACCGGGGCCAGCCGGCTCCGATCAGGCCATGAGCGTGACGGGTCTCAACCCGGACACTACCTATTATTTCGCACTCAGGGTCTTCGACGACGCCTCGAACGCCTCGGGCCTCTCGAACGTGGCCCAGGCGAGGACCCCGGCCGCAAACACGCCGCAGGCCAAGACCTTCGGCAACTTCATGTCCTCGGTCTATTCCATGTCCACCCATGCGGACAAGATCAACATTTTCAGCAAGATGCGTCTTTATCTGGCGACCCCGGTCATCGCCCAGAACGCCAGCGGCCCGCGCGATCTCGCCTTCGACCCGGTGGACTCCTGGTTCCTCGGCGCAAGCTTGGACGCCCATCTCCAGGCGCGGCGCGACAACGGCACCGAAACCATGCTGGTGCTCGAAACCGTACCGCCCTACATGGGGGTCCCGGCCCATGCGGTGGCCGCCCCTCCCGGCGCGGATACCAAGAGCCCGGCAAGTTACAGCGCGCACGCCGAGATGGCCTTCCAGATCGCGGCGCGCTACGGCAGCCGCGCGGTCCCGTTCGATCAGATCAGCATCCGCAGCGGGCAGACGAAGAAGAGCGGCCTCGGGGTCCTCAAGCGCCTGCAGCCCTACAACGAGACCTGGGAGTTCTGGGAAGGCGGGCCGCGGACCTTCGTCAGGCCCGACGGCAAGACCGAAACGCGCACGGTCGGCGACTGGGCCCCGGAGGAGGAAGTGGCCATGATGACCGCGGTCTACCACCGGGTCAAGCAGGCCGATCCGAACATGATCGTTGTCTGGCCCTCTTGGCTCAAGCCGGACCCCAGCCAGATGAACCGCGCCAAGGCCTGGGCCAATGTGGTGAACGGCGGCAAGCTCCCCTGCGACGAGCTTGCCTTCACCCTCTGGTGGAACAACACCTACCCGAGCAACACGAATTACACCCAGACCGTTGATTTCGGGGGCGGAGGGGGCAAACCCCCGGAGTCTAACGGCGGCCTCAGGGAGTATTGCGACCTCATGGTCGACCAGGTCCAGGCGCTCTTCCCGGGGGTGGCCGTGATCGTCACCGAAAACGGCTACGACTCCGAGCCGACCCCGCAGGCCGTGCCGGAGATCGGCGGCAAGAGCCGCCGCCAGGTCCAGGCGGAGTGGCTGGTGCGCTCCTACCTGGCGATCTTCGCCTCCAAGGTCAAGGCGCTTTATCAGTTCATGATGGAGGACTCGACCGAGGGCGGCCTCTTCTCCTCCAGCGGGCTGCTCGAAATCGACAACACCAAGGCCAAGCCCTCCTGGTACTACACGGCGACCGTGATCGACGTGCTGCGCAACGCCATCTTCGAGGAGCAGCCGAACTCGGGCAACCCGGACGTGCGCACCTATCGCTTCCGGGACGTCACCAACAACCGAACGATCTACGCCCTCTGGTGCCCCACCGCCGTGGGTTGGACCGTCGGCCAGCACAGCCTTTCTGTTTCGGGAACCAGCGCGACCCTGGTGAAGCTGGTCGACAAGAGCACCACCGGACTGCGCAGCACGCTGATCCCCTCGGGCGGCGCAGTCAAAGTGGACGTGAGCGAATCCCCGGTTTTTCTCATCGTCAATTGACATCCCGAAGCCCCTGGCAGCCGGCCGGACCGGGACCCAGGGGCTTCGTCGTAAAGCCGCTGCGGTACCTCGACCCCACGGGGCCTCATTTTCGTTTCCGGCGGCATCGCGCCAGGCCCAGGGCATCGGCGACGGCTCATGCCAGTGCCGCCGGCGCATCCACTGGGCGATGACGTGGTTCTCCCTGCGCGCTGCAGCTTCGCGCGCACTCCACAGCGCCTCGGCTGCCGATGCGCACCCCGTGGGGTCGGCCGCCCTGCCCGTGTCGGCGCAGCAGAGCTTGGGGGTCTTCGAGAGCCGTTTTCCAAAGCCGCCTTGTTGAAAGGAATACTCCGCGGGATTCAATCTCGCCCGCCGAAGAGTTTGCTCAGCACCCCCTTCTTCCGGGCTGTCGGCGCGGGCATGCCCAGGTGTCGGCAGATGGCGGCCTCTAATTCATCCCCTGAAATTCCGGAGCCCTCCACCACGATTTCATCGCCCACCATGACGGCCGGTGCCACCGGCAGGTCCAGCTCGAAATAGTCATCGGTCTGATAGTCGGCTTTGGGCTTGGATGTCACCTCAATTTCGATCGGATAGGTTGCGCCCAGCCTGGGCATCATGCTCTTGAA
>JALOOU010000053.1 GCA_025454255.1 Desulfobacterales bacterium
CATCGTGACGGCGATGATGATGAAAATGACGATCCCGGCGATGCCCATGCTCTTGCCCTGCCGGTTCAGGTAGGCGATGGCGCCTTCCTTGATGGCGCCCGAGATCTGCTGCATGCGCTCATTTCCCGCGGGGGCGCTTTTGACCATCCCGGCGACGACGATCGCATAGAGCACGCCGACCACCCCAATCAGTGTACACACCAACGGTAGATAATTCATCCTCTCCTCCCTGCAGTCATGAATGTGACGCGTTAAGGGTGGCTGGATTGACGTTGAACTGATTCATTCCCGCCTTCGCCCCCTGAACGAGAATGGTGACGACGGCGTCCCGGGCCCGCTGGATGAGCTGGGGCAGCATGGCGGCTTCATCCCGTCCAAACCGATCCAGCACGTAGCCTGCCGCATCCTGTCCGGTTCCCGAACGCCCGATGCCCAGCCGCAGGCGCGTGAAGGCCCCGCCGCCGAAGGCATCGATCACCGACCGTAAGCCGTTGTGTCCGCCGTGCCCTCCTTTCTCCTTGATTTTAATGCGACCGAAAGTTAGATCGATGTCATCGTGCACGACCAGGATGTCCTGGCTGGAGATCTTGAAAAAGTCGGCCAGCTGGCGCACCGGCGGCCCGCTGCGGTTCATGAAGGCCAGCGGCTTTGCCAGGACCGCCTCGACCGGCCCGATGCGCCCGCGCCCGAACACGGCGTCGAATTTCTGCCGGCCGATGTCGACGGCGAACTCCTCCGCCAGCCGTTCGACCACCCGGAAGCCGATGTTGTGGCGCGTGGCGCTGTAGTGCGGGCCCGGATTGCCCAAACCGACCACCAGCCGCAGCCGCCCGCCCGGACCGTTCTGATGTGCATCCATACCGGTGTCCACGCCTCACGGCCGGGATGCCCCGGGCCGGTCCGGCCGGCCCATCAGTCGGCGGCCTTATCGGCCTCCGCCGCCGGCTCGGCCGCCTCGCCCGCAGCCGCCTCAGCCGCCGCTTCGGCCGGAAGCGCCTCCGCTTTCTGGCTGACGACGGTGAACACGGTGTAGTTGTTCCCCGGCGGCAGCTCGACCCCGGCCGGAAGCGCGATGTCGTTCACGTGCAGGGTGCCGCCCACCCCCAGCTCGGTCACATCGACCTCCAGGGCGTCGGGGATCTCGCGCGGCAGGCAGAGCACCTCGATCTCGCGCTCGATGATCTGCAGCATTCCGCCGAACTCCTCCCCCTTGGCCTTGCCCTTCGGCACCACGGGAATCATGACCCGCAGCTTGCGGTCCATGGCGATCTCGTAGAAATCGACGTGGAGGAACTGCCCGTTCACCGGGTGCTGCTGAAGCTCCTTGATGATGGCGCTCTTGGCGCCGCTGCCGCCCCCCTGCAGGTTGAGGGCGAATATCGTCCGCCGGACGTTGCCCCGCTTGACGGCATTTTCGAAATCTCTGCCGTCGACGGCCAGCATGACCGGTTCCGTGGCGGGTCCGTAAAGCACGGCGGGGATCAACCCCTGTTGACGCAGGCGGCGCGCAGGGCCGTTGCCCACCGCAGTTCGAATGGTCGTGTTCAGTTCGAGCTGTTTCAAAAGAAAACCCTCCTTGAAGGAAAATATCCCATCAGCGCCGGGGCGCCCCCCTATACGAACAACGAGGTGACCGAGTCCCCGTGGTAGCTGCGGATGATCGCCTCGCCCACCAGCTCGGCGATCGACAACACCTGGATCTTATTGCACGATTCGGCGTGCGATTTCAAGGGGATGGTGTCGGTGACCACCACGCTTTTGAGGGCCGATCCCTGAATGCGGTCCACTGCCGGCCCGGAGAGCACCGGGTGGGCGCAGCACGCGTGGATTTCCCGCGCCCCCTCGCGCGCGAGCGCCTCGGCCGCCTCCACGAGCGTTCCGGCGGTGTCCACCATGTCGTCCAGGATCACCGCCACCTTCCCGCTCACGTTGCCGATGACCGCCATGGCCTTGGCCTGGTTGGGAGCGGAGCGGCGTTTGTCGATGATCGCCAAATCCGCATCCAGACGTTTGGCGAAGGCCCGGGCGCGCTCCACGCCGCCCGCATCCGGGGAGACGATGGCCAGATTGTGGTCGAAGTGGCTGCGAATGTACTTGATCAGCACCGGGGCGCTGAAGAGGTTGTCGACCGGAATGTTGAAAAAACCCTGGATCTGGCCGGCATGCAGGTCCATGGTGATGACCCGGTTGGCGCCCGCCACCGTGAGCATGTCCGCGACCAGCTTGGCGCTGATCGGCACGCGCGGGGCGACTTTCTTATCCTGGCGGGAGTAGCCGTAATAGGGGATCACGGCCGTGATCCGCCGCGCCGAAGAACGCTTGAATGCGTCGATCATCAGCAGCAGCTCCACCAGGGTGTCGTTGACCGGAGCGCAGGTGGATTGAACGACGAAAATGTCCTTGGAACGGACGTTCTCGTGGATCTCGATCTGGGTTTCACCGTCGCTGAACCGGGTCACCTTGGCGCCGCCCAGGCTCAGGTTGAGGTATTCGCAGATCTTTTTGGCCAACGCCGGGTTCGAGTTCCCCGTAAACACGAAAATGCCGTTGTCGTCCATGCCGCCACCACCATCGTTCTGAAGATGTGCTTTCAGCCGCCGTCTCCCCGCCGGCAGCCCCCCTCGTCAGCGGAAGACGACGCCGCCCCATGGCCGGGAAGCCCTCTCTGAATGGCTGGGGCGGGAGGATTCGAACCTCCGAGTGCAGGAACCAAAGTCCTGTGTCTTACCACTTGACGACGCCCCAAAAAAAAAGCGCTCGCGGCACCCGGTCCCGCCGGACGAAACCCGCGCGGCAGTGCGGAGCGTACGGCGCCCCCGATGGGCGGATCGCATTCACCCCCGCCGGATCAGCGCGGCGGGGCCGCTCAGCGGCTCCACCGCAAAGAGACGCCACCCCGCTGCCACCGCAAGCGCGCCCGCCGCCTGGCGCGCATCGCGCGCACGGCGGAACAGGCCGAAAACAGCGCCACCGCTTCCGGTCATGAGCGCCCCCAGCGCCCCGCGGTCGAGCAGTTGGCGTTTCACGGAGAGGATCTCCGGATGCAGCGCCTGCGTCACCGTCTCCAGGTCGTTGCACAGATGCCGCCGGGGATCGAAACCCTCCGTTTTGAAACGAGCTTTTGTAATTTGTTTTGGGCAATTTGTCAATCTCAAATTCAGTCTGCCGTAGACCTCCGCGGTGGAGACGGCAAAGGGCGGGCAAACTAAAATAATGTGAAACATCGGCAGGTTCGGGCAGGGTTCGAGAACATCCCCGATCCCGGAGGCCAACGCCGGGGACTCGCCGATGAAAAAGGGCACGTCGGCCCCGAGGCGGCGCGCCATCCTCTTCAGCCGGCGGGGGGAGAAGGGGGCGCCGTGCGCGTGGTTGAGCCCCATCAGGACGCTGGCCGCATTGCTGCTGCCCCCTCCCAGGCCGGCGGAGACGGGGATGCGCTTTTCGAGGCTGATCTCGACCCCCGCAGGGCGGCCCAAGGCCTCGAAGAAGATCAGCGCCGCGCGCACCGCAAGGTTGGCCTCGCCGCGCGGCAGGCCGGGGTCCGAACACTCCAGGCGGACGGGGGCCGAAGCAAGGCGCAGGCGGATCTCGTCGAACAGGCCGACCCGACACATGAGCGAGAGCAGGTTGTGGTAGCCGTCGGCGCGCCGGCCGGTGATGCGCAAAAAAAGGTTGATCTTGGCGGGGGATAAGATCCGTACCATCATCGCCGGTGCCGCGAGGCGGCTTCGATCCTCACCCTCTTTCCTTCACGTAAAGGATCCGCAAGTCGTAGAGGATGCTCTTGAGCATCGCCTCCTCGTCCGCGGTCAGGTTCCCGGCGGTCTTCTCCTGCAGCATGCTCAGCAAGTCGATGGTCTGTTTGGCCATGGGAAGGTTTTTCTCCGCCTTGCCGGAGACCGGGTCCTCGATCACGCCCAGGTGGACCAGGGCCGAGGCGTTCAGCGAGGCCACGAAGGTGGGAAAATTGATCTGGGGCAGCGGCGGCTCATCCCGCCGGGGTTGGGGTTCGGCGTCTGGCGCGGCATCCTTTGCCGCCGGCTCGACGCGGTCGGCCTCATCCGGCTTGCCTTCGGGGGCGAAGCTGCGGCGATCCTTGACCACGAATCCTTTTTCTTTCTCTTCGGACATGTCGCCTCCTGCGCAGGGGTGATGTTCCAATACGACGGCTGCGCGCAACCGGTCGTGCGAAACCGGCGCGAAACAGCTTTAATCGACCTTGCCGAACGCGTATTTGCTGATCAGGGCCTCGATGTCGAGCGCAGGTTCGGTCTCCACGATCAGGTCGCCGGGCTTCAGGAGAATGTCCGACCCCCCGGGGGAGAGCTGGATGAACTTATCCCCCAGCAGCCCGGCCGTCTTGACCGAAGCGATGGAGTCGTCCTGCAGCTGGATCCCCTCCCGGATCTTGAGGCGCACTATCGCCACCAGGTCCTTCGGATCCAGGGTGATGGCATCGACCTGGCCCACCTGGACGCCTGCGATCTCGACCTGGGCGCCGGGCCTGAGCCCGGTGACCGCCTTGAAGCGCGCGTGGAGAACATAGTGCTTGTCGCCCAGCACCTGCACCTCGCCCAGCCGCAGCGTGAGATAACCGATGCACAACACCCCGAGCAAGACGAAAATGCCGACCCCCAACTCGACGGACGACTGTTTCATGAATCCTCCCGACTGATAAATAGCACCGTTTTGCTCTGATCCGCCTCGGAGATCAGCTCCGGCAAGCTGCTGTCGATTTTCGCCTGGGCGACCCCGGCGTTCACAGTGAAGCCGAACCCTTTGAACGTATCGCCGGTGGTCTGCGCGATGTGGCTGCGCAGGGTCCGCGCGAGCTTGCCGCAGAAATGCCGGGCCTGCGCCTCGCCGGTGTCCGGCAGCACCACTATGATCTTGTTGATGGCGTGGCGGAAGCAGGTGTCGGTGATGTAGGTGTTGTGGGTCACATGGCCGGCAAACGCCTTGAAAAGCGCCTGCCCGGCCATGTGGCCCACAATCCGGTCCGCGCCGTCCAGCGCCTCGACGGCCAACAGCACGATCGAAAAGGGGATGCGAAAGCGCTGCAATCGGCCCATCTCCTGCAGCAGCCGTGTCTGCCCGATGGCCGCAGAGTCGATCCCGGTCAGCTCGTCGCGCGGCGTCTCGAGCCCCTCGATGAAGTTGCGGACCTCCCGGCTGGAGGAGGACTGAACCTCGTCGGGGGTGCCTTCGATGAGGATGCGCCCCTCGTCGATCATGGCCACGCGCTGGGCGACGAAGAAGATCTCGGGGATCTCGTGGCTTACCACCACTCCGGTGAAGCCGAACCGCCGCTGGTAGTCGAGAATCATGCTGTGAACGGCGTTTTTGCGGATCGGGTCCAGCCCCGTGGTCGGCTCATCGAAGAGCACGATCTCCGGTTCGGTGACCAGGGCCCGGGCGAGCGCCACCCGCTTTTTCATGCCGCCTGACAACTGCGAGGGGTACTTGGTCTCCACATCGTGCAGGTCGAGCTGGGAGAGCTTGGCGCGCACCCGCTCGGCCACCTCCGCTTTCGACAGGACGTGCCGCTCGGTCAGCGGCAGGGCGATGTTTTCGAACACGTTCAGAAAATCGAACAGCGCGGTGTCCTGAAACACATAGGAGAACTTGCGCTTCACCGCACTGCGCTCGGCGGCGTCCATGGAAGAGCGCGGCTTGCCGTCGAAGAGGATCTCCCCGCCGTCGGGCTCGATCAGGCCGATGATGTGCTTGAGCAGCACGCTCTTGCCCGAGCCGCTCTTGCCGATGATGGCGGTGATCTGCCCCCGGTAGAGGCTCAGGGAGACCCCGTCGAGCACCCGCTGGACCCCCAGCGATTTCACGACATCTTGCAATTGGATCAAAGGTAGATCGGCCATGGCCCGAATATTTCGTGAAAATTTTTCAGCATCAGACAGTGATTTTCTAAAAACAGCGATTGCGTATCCAACCAGAATAGGTCTGTCCCCGCAAGAGCGGACTCTCGGCGTTTTTCCGCTTCGTCTACAACCGGACGCTGAAAAATTTCACCCCTCGGGCGAGCCGATCCGGCCGCATCCGCTGTGTTGCCGCCTCGACTCGCGCATCGTTCGGGGTCGCCCGGACGTTTCAGAGCAGAAAGGTGGTCAGCACGTAGTCGGTGACCAGGACCAGGACGCACGAGATGACGACCGCGCGCGTCGTGGACATGCTGACACCCTTGGCGCCGTACTCCGCGCGCGTGTGCGTGTAGTAGCCTTGAAAACAGCACACGGTGAGCACCACCATGGCAAAGACCAGGGACTTCGCGAACCCGCCCAGGATGTCGCTCATCTCGACGCTCGATTGCGCGCGCGCGAAGTAAAACGTCGGGTTGAGGCCGAGCAGGACCGATCCCGACAGGTACCCGCCGTAGAGTCCGACGACATCGAAGAGCGCCGTGAGCAGCGGAAAGCAGATGAGCGCCGCGGCGATGCGGGGGCTGATCAGAAACCGCATGGGGTTGATGTCCATGGTCTCCAGGGCGTCGATCTGCTCGGAAACCCGCATGATGCCGATCTCCGCCGCCATCGAGGAGCCCGCCCGGGCGATCACCATGATGGCGGTGAGCACCGGGCCCATCTCACGCACCAGGGAGAGCGCCACGGCGGAGCCGAGCGCGGCGGTGGAACCGTACTTCACCAGCGCGTAATATCCCTGCAGGCCGAGCACCAGGCCGGTGAAGGCGGCGGTGAGGCAGATGACGAAGACGGACTTCATGCCGATGAAGTAGATCTGCTGCCGGATCTTATCGAACTGGAACGGCGGCTGGAAGATCAGCGCGAACCCCTGCAGGAAGAACAGGAACATTCGGCCCAGCAGCCGGACAAAGTCCAGCACCTCCCGCCCCACGGCGGCGATCGGCGATCTCAGGGTGACAAGCGCGGCCATACGTGATAGAGGGGTCGCGACCCGGGCAACGGGGTGCGCCGCATCGCGCCCGGAAAGGGGTTGGCATAAGAAGGCTCTACCGTTTCGGGCTGCATTAAATCATATCCTATAGATTGATAACCATGGCAAAGTCAAGACGCGAAAACCGCCGCCCGCTGACGCCGGGTGCGGTATCAACGCCGCAGGGGCCCTTGCGATGATTCGCGCGGAAAACGTGAGCAAGAGCTTCGGCGGCCGCACCCTTTTCGACCAGATGAGCTTCAGCCTCAACTCGCGCGAGCGGCTGGGCCTTGTCGGCCGTAACGGCCACGGCAAGACCACGTTGCTCCGCCTGATCACCGGTGAGGAGCAGCCGGATTCGGGCGCGATCGTCATCCCCAAGGGCTACCGCATCGGTCATGTGCGCCAAGCGATCGAATTCACATGCGATTCGATAGTGGAGGAGGCCGTCTCCGCGCTCCCGCCCCACGCCCGCGACCAGGTGTGGAAGGCCGAAAAAATCCTGGCCGGCCTGGGCTTTTCCAAAGCGGACATGGGGCGGCCGCCGGCCGAGTTCTCGGGAGGCTACCAGGTGCGCCTCAACCTCGCCAAGGCGCTCGTGGCCGAGCCCGACCTGCTGCTGCTCGACGAGCCCACCAATTTCCTGGACATCACCTCCATCCGCTGGGTCGAGCGCTTCCTGGTCGCCTGGCCGCGGGAGCTGATGGTCATCACCCACGACCGCAGCTTCATGGACCGGGTGGTCACCCACGTGATGGGCATCCACCGCCGGAAGGCGCGCAAGATCGCCGGCACCACCGACGCCTACTACGGCCAGATCGCCCTGGACGAGGAGGTCTACGAGAAGACCCGCTTGAACGACGAGCGCCGCCGCAAGGAGGTCGAGCTCTTCATCACCCGCTTCCGCGCCAAGGCGCGCCTGGCCGGACTGGTCCAGTCCCGCGTCAAGACGCTCCAGAAAATGGAGAAGCGCAACAAGCTCGAGCAGCTCAAAGAGCTCGAATTCTCCTTCCGCGAAAAGCCGCTGCCCGGCAAGTCCGCCCTGCAGGCCAAGCACATCGGGTTCGCCTACGGCTCCGACCCGCCGCTGTTCGCGGACCTGTCGCTGACCATCCTGGCCGGGGAGCGCATCGGCATCGTGGGGCCCAACGGCAAGGGCAAGACCACGCTGCTCAAAATCCTGGCCGGCGCGCTCGCGCCGCAAACCGGGGAAGTGCTCTACCACCCGGCCGTCGAAAAGGGCTTTTTCGAACAGACCAACGTCAGCCATCTCGTGCCCAACCGCACCGTCGAGGAGGAGATCCTCTATTCCGACGCCGGCGTGGACCGCCAGCAGGCCCGCGACATCTGCGGGGCCATGCTCTTTTCGGGCGACGAGGCCTTGAAAAAGATCGCCGTGCTCTCCGGGGGGGAGAAGAGCCGCGTCCTCTTGGGAAAAATCATCGCCACCCCCGTGAACCTGCTGCTCTTGGACGAGCCCACCAACCACCTCGACATGGAATCCTGCGACGCCCTGCTCTCGGCCCTCGACGCCTTCGCGGGCACCCTCGTGCTGGTCACCCACAACGAGATGTTCCTGCATGCGCTGGCCGAGCGGCTGATCGTCTTCCGGGAAACCGGTGTGGCGCTTTTCGACGGCAGCTACCAGGACTTTCTCGACAAGGGCGGCTGGCAGGACGAAAAACCGGTATCGGCGGAGGAGGCGGAGGCCGCCGGCGCACCGGCCGAGAACCTGAAGGCCGCGCGCAAGGAGCTGCGCCGGCGGCGCTCGGAGATCGGCGCTCGGCGCACACGGGCGCTCCGGCCGCTGGAGGAGGAGATGAAGCGCCTGGAGCGGGAGATCGAACGCCGGGATGCCGAAACCACCGCGCTCGCCCAGGCCATGCAGGCCGCCTCCGCCAACCGCAACGGAGCCGAGATCGCCGCGATCGCCCAGCGCCTGCACGCCGGCCAGAAGGAGGTCGACCGGCTCTTCGACGCGCTCGACCGCGCCACGCGGGAGCACGAGCGCATCGCGGCCGGCTTCGATCGGGAGCTGGCCGAACTGGAGACGGAGGCGAACGGCATCGACGGCAAGGGTGCCGAATGATGCCGCCGGCGGACGATCCGGCGGTGCGCGGGGCCCTCGCCGTGGGCATCGGTGGAGGTTGCGCGCACGCGAGAGACCCCTATGAGCCGCCGCAGCATCCTCGCGAGGCATGCAGCCGCCGGCAGCGGAGCGAAAAGAGTGGTTGCGCGGCCGGCCGGGTCGCTTCCGACGGCGCGGCCAACGACCTCAGCGCGAGCGTTCCACCATGGACGGGTTGACGCTCTTCGGCATCTCCAGCACCGCGCTGGGGGTGGCGCGCGCGACGCCGCAGCTCGTCCGCCTGCTGCGCTCGCGGCACGCCCGCGGCGTTTCCGTCGACAGCGCCGCCACCAGCATGATCGTCAGCTGCGGCTGGACGGCCTACGGCCTCTTGACCCACCAGCCCGTCATCAGCTTCGCCTCCGGCGCCGCGGGCATCATCTTTGCCGTGATCACCCTTTCCGCCCTGCCCGTCAGCGTGCTGGCAGCGAACCTGCCTCAAGTGTGGGTCGCCTATCGGGAGAAGAACCTGACCGATGTGTCCTTGGGCACATGGCTGCTCGCGATGAGCGAGGGGCTGTTGTGGGGCGGCTACGGCCTTGTCCGGCAGGATATCGCCGTGCTGGTCAACAACATCTTTCAGCTGACCACCAGCGCAATGATAGCGGCCCTCAAACCGGCGCACATGGCCCGGCACGCAACGAAGCACAGGGCCGTGCTTCAGGTTGCCGGCGACAAACACAGATAGACCAAATTTTCAGGAGAAAACCTCATGGGCGAGGCGACCCCATCGATCCACGAATTCGACTTCGAACTAATCTGCGACTATTTCGCAAACATGGAACGGCAGGGGCCGGGCAGTCCTGAGGCAACGATCAAGGCCCTGAGCTTCGTCGACCATCTGACGAGCGCCTCCCGGATCGCCGATGTCGGCTGCGGAACCGGCGGCCAGACAATGGTAATGGCGCAGCAGACTCCCGGGCAGGTGGTGGGCGTCGATCTGTTTCCGAGGTTTATCGAACGGTTCAACGTCAATGCCCGCCAATTGAACCTTCAGGATAGAGTGACAGGCATAGTGGGGTCGATGGAGAGGCTTCCGTTTGAAGAGGAAGGGCTGGACCTGATCTGGTCGGAAGGCGCCATCTACAACATCGGGTTCGAACGCGGGTTGAACGAATGGCGCACCTTTTTGAAATCCGGCGGCTACATCGCCGTTTCCGAGGCGACGTGGTTCACCGCGGAGCGACCCGAGGAGATCGACCGGTTCTGGAGGGAGGCCTACGCGGAGATCGACACGATCCCGAACAAGGTCGAGCGGCTTCAAAAAGCAGGCTATATTCCGATCGCCGCTTTTGTCCTGCCTGAGAGCTGCTGGACTGAACACTTTTACGTTCCCCAGGTCTCCGCCGAGAAGCGATTCTTGGAAAAACATGCCGGCCAGCAGGCGGCCGAAGCGCTCGTAGCCAACCAAAGACATGAAGCGCAGCTATACCATCGGTACAAGCAGTTTTACGGCTATGCCTTCTATATCGGGAAGAAAATTTAGATGCCCGGCGGGCCCGCCTTGCGGGAGAGGACCCGGTAGAGCAGGCCGGCCGCCAGCATCGCAGGGATGGAGCCGCCGACCGGCAGCTTCAGCAGAGCGATCGCCTGATAAACGGCAAACCCCGCGGCCCAGGCCGCGAGCGCTGCGGGGTTGACCCCGCGGCGGTACCAGTAGGCCCCGCCTTCACGATAGAGCTCGCCCGCGTCCAGCCTCCGGCCTCGCAGCACGAAATAATCGGTCAGCACCACCCCGAAGAGCGGGATGAACATCGCCCCGATGAAGAAGAGGAAGTTCTCGTACTGCTCCATCGGGAAGACCAGCGCCACCAGGATCGCGAGAGCCCCGGCCGCCACCATGACGGTGCGAGCGCTCAGCCGGCGGGAGATGTTGAGCATCGAGCAGGTGGCCGAGTAGACGTCGGGAAAATCCGAGGTGATGGTGGAGAGCACCACCATGGCAAGGGCCGGAATCGCCCAGCCGACCCGCCCCATAATCTCCAGGACCGCCTGGCCCGGGTCCGAGGCGCCGGTCAGCAGCGCCACCTGCAGGCCCAGGAGGTACATCCAGGAGGAGACGATGAAATAGCCCCACCAGGTGTTCCAGAAGGCGGCGCGGGTGCTGCGGGCGGAGCGGGCGTAGTCCGCCACCAGCGGCATCCAGGAGATCGGCATGGCGATCACCAGGTCCAGGCCCGTCATGAAAGCCAGCGGTGCGGCGGCCGGCGCGGCGGGAGTGGGCTCAAGGCCGGTGAAGGCAACCCAGGTCATCATGGCGATGACGGCGAAGAGGGCCAGCACCGAGACCGTCTGCAACAACTTCCAGACGGCCCTGCCGGTCAACAGGGCCCAAAGCAGCGTCAGGAGGCCGATCGCCACCACCCAGAAGCCGTCCGTCGCCAGGATGCCGCCCGCGCCTTTTCCCAGCATGGCCCCGGCGCGGCCGCCGATGATGAGCATGATGGCGGCCCAGCCGATGAGCTGCACGATGTTGAGCACCGCGGCGAGGTTCGACCCGCGGATCCCGAAGGCGCCGGCCCAGAACCCCAGCGGCGCCAGAAACCCGCCAGCCCAGATCTCGGCCAGCGAGATGGCCACCCCGGCCCACAGCCAGAAGAAATCCCGGCCGTCCAGATTGCGCTCGGCTGCCGCGACGGGCCGTATATCCATCTGCACCCCCCTCTAACAGAAATCGTTTCCCTCACGGGAAACGATTTCTGTTAGCCTGCCGGCGCCGCAGGCCGTATCGCTTCCCTACGCTGGCATTACCCAGATCAGGTTCAACGGGTGTGATCTCAGGCCTTTCTCAAGGCCACCCCGTGTAAGGCGATTTTTGTTACACCACCCCCTGGTCCATCATGGCGTCGACCACCTTGAGGAAGCCGGCGATGTTGGCGCCGACCACGTAGTTGCCCGGCTGTCCGTAGGCCGCCGCGGCTTCCAGAGCGGAGGTGTGGATGCTCTTCATGATCATCTTGAGCCGCTGATCCACCTCCTCGCGCGTCCACGACAGCCGCATGCTGTTCTGAGTCATCTCCAGCCCGGAGACCGACACACCGCCGGCGTTGGCCGCCTTGCCCGGCCCGTAAAGCAGCTTGTGCTCAAGAAAAATGTGCACCCCGTCGGGGTCGGTAGGCATGTTGGCGCCCTCGCAGACCAGCTTCACGCCGTTTTTGACGAGGTTCGCCGCGTCCTTGCCGTTGATCTCGTTTTGGGTGGCGCTCGGGAACGCGCAGTCGGCCTTGTGGTCCCAGAGCGGGTTGTGGTCGGCCGTCGGGTCGGCGTCCTGGTAGGCGGCCGTCTTGTATTTTTCCGCATACTCCTTGATCCGGCCGCGGCGCACGTTTTTCAGCTGCATCACGAAATCCAGTTTCTCGCGCGTGATGCCCGCTTCATCGTAAATATAGCCGGAGGAGTCGGAGAGGGTCACGGGCGTTGCGCCCATCTGAAGCAGTTTTTCGACGGTGTACTGGGCGACGTTGCCCGAGCCCGACACCAGGCACACCTTGCCCTCGAGGCTCTGGCTGCGGGTGGCCAGCATCTCGGCCGCAAAATAGACCGCCCCGTACCCGGTGGCCTCGGGCCGGATGAGGCTGCCACCCCAGTTCAGCCCCTTGCCGGTGAACACCCCTGAGAACTCGTTGCGCAGCTTCTTGTACATGCCGAAAAGAAACCCGATCTCGCGCGCACCGACCCCGATGTCGCCGGCGGGCACGTCCGTGTCGGCGCCGATGTGGCGGAAGAGCTCGCACATGAAGTTGTGGCAGAAGTGCATGACCTCGTTGTCGGACTTGCCCTTGGGGTTGAAATCCGACCCGCCCTTGCCGCCGCCCATGGGAAGGGTGGTCAGGGCGTTTTTGAAAACCTGTTCGAATGCCAGGAACTTCAGGATGCCCAGATTCACCGAGGGGTGAAAGCGCAGCCCGCCTTTGTAGGGCCCGATGGCGCCGTTCATCTGGATGCGAAACCCCCGATTGACCTGGATGTTGCCCTGGTCGTCCACCCAGGGCACCCGGAACATGACCACCCGCTCGGGCTCCACCAGCCGCTCGGGGATCTTGGCCTTGCGGTAGATCGGGTTGCGGTCGAGCACCGGCTTGACCGACTCCATCACCTCACTGACTGCCTGATGAAACTCCCGCTCCTGCGGGTCGCGGTTTTTAACATGTTCCAGGATCTCGGACATGAGCGTTCTCCTTTCCCCCCAGTTGAGTGTTGGCGTGAACTGCATCGGCCGCCGCAAGTCTCAACAAAGCTCCCGGTGGCTCCGATGGCTGCCGATGCGGCAGAACCGGCCAAGAAGCAGGTTCACTTGGCGCACCTGCGCCCCGGCTGCGTTCGGAGCCGCCGGGGTGAAAACCGCAGGCCGACGGGCCGAGGCGGCGGGCCGCCGCCTCAGCCTTCGATGAATGCCTTGAAGCGGCCTAGCCCCTCCCGGATCTCGGCCGCGTTGATTCCGGAGTAGGCCAGCCGGATGTAGCACTGGTGTTCGCCGGGCAGCGGCCGGCCGAAATGAAGACGCGAGCAGACCGACACGCCGGTTTCCCGCAGCAGGCTGCGGCGAAAGGACTCGACATCGCTGAATCCCCTGGTCTGCATGGCCTGCGTGACATTCGGAAAGAGGTAGAAGGTCGCGTTCGGCCGCAGGCAATGCACCCCCTTGACGCCGTTCAGCAGTTCGACGGCCAGATCGCGCCGCTCTTTGAGAATGCGCAGGATCTGCCTCGGCCCGCTGGGGTCGCCGGTCAGCCCCTCGATCGCGCCGAATTGGACGAAGTGGTTCGAACAGGACTCGTCGTTGACGTTGAGCTTGGCGATCACATCGATGATGGGCCTGGGCCCGATGGAGGCCCCGAGCCGCCAGCCGGTCATCGCGAATTTCTTGGAAAAGGTGTAGAGGATGATGCACCGTTCGGCCATGCCCGGCAACGACACGAAGGAGGTGCTGCGTCCGTCGTAGCGGATGTCGAAGTAGGCCTCATCGCAGAGCACATAGAGATCGTTTGCCAGCACCAGCTCGGCCAGGGCCTCCCGCTCGGCGGCCGAGCATTCGGCGCCGGTGGGGTTCTGCAGATCGTTTAGCACCAGCAGCCGGGTCCGCGGCGTGATCTGGCGCCGCATCTCCTCGATGTCGATCGTGAACGTGCGCTCCCCCTCCCGGTAGCGGTAGGGCTTCGCGACCCCTCCCAGAAACTCGATTTGCGACTCGTAGATCGGATATCCGGGGCTGGGATAGAGCACCTCGTCGCCGGGGTTGAGCAACGCGAGGAAGAACTTGCCGATGGTGGGTTTGCCCCCGGGCTGGATGGCCACGTTCTCCAGCGAATAGCGCACGCCGTGCGATGCGCTGACATCGGCCGCCAAGAGCTCTCGCAGCCGGGGGATTCCGGCGTTCGGGCAGTAGCCCGTCTTTCCGTCCCGCATGGCCTTTACGGCGGCCTCCGTCACGTTCGCCGGCGTGGCGAGGTTCATGTCGCCCAAGTGAAACGGGTAGACCGAGTTGCCTTGGGCGGCATGGGCCGCCGCCTCGGCCGAGACCGCAAAGGCCGTTTCAGTTCCCAAGCGCTGGATGCGATCGGCGAGTTTCACGGAGCCCTCTTTGCATGCGATACATTGGTTCCCCCGCGCCCTTGCTAAGCCTCCGCTGCCCGCGGAGGGGTGCGCGCTGCCGCTACCCGTAGAGCGGCATCCCCAGCTCCTTGGCATTGAGGACGCTCGGTGCCGCCGGCGGCGGGGCGGCCCCCAAGAACGGCATGACATCCGTGCGGTTCCACGCGGGGGCGCCCGTCAGGAGCCCGGCCACGTTGGCCGCCGCCAGGATGGCCATCCCCTCCCGGGTCCAGCGGGTGGCGGAGGCGATGTGGGGCACGATGACGACGTTGTCCAGCTCCGCCAGGCCGGGGGCCAGCCGGGGCTCGTTCTCGAACACATCCAGCCCGGCGCGGAACTCCGGGTGGGCGCGGCAGTGGGCCACCAGGGCCGCCTCGTCGATCACCGGACCCCGGCTGGTGTTCACGATCACGGCATTGGGCTTCATCCGGGCCAGCCGTTCGGCGTTGATCAGGTGGCGGGTGGAGACGTCCAGCACCGTGTGGATGCTGACCACGTCGGCTGCCCGCAGCAGATCGTCGACCTGCGGCGCCCGCCGGCAGGTCACCGGCCGTTGGCCGTGGGCCTGCAGGAAGCGGCCGTAGTCCGCCGCGTAGCGCTCCAAGGCATCGTTGGCCCGCAGGTCGTAGTAGACGAGGTCCATCTTGTGGCCCTCCATCATCATCCGGGCATAGGCCTCGCCGATGCGGCCGGCGCCGATGATACCGACGGTCTTACCCCGCAGCAGTTCGCCCAGAAACAGGGTGGGCAGCCAAGAGGTGTAGCGCCCGGCGCGCAGAAACCGCTCGGACTCGCCCACGCGCCGCGCGGCGGCGAAGGTCAGGGCAACGGCCATCTCCGCGGTGGTTTCGGTGAGCACGCCTGGGGTGTTGCCCACCGGAATCCCATGGCGGGTGGCGGCGGCCAGATCGACGTTGTTGAAGCCCACGGCGTAGTTGCTGTAGGCCCGCCCGCCCGCCGCCTTGAAGGCCGAGAACAGCTCTTCGCCCCACTCTTCGGTCAGCTGCCCGATGGCCCCGTCGCAGCGGCCGCCGAAGGCGGCCCGGATCTCGGCCCGGCTCAGCACGGCCGCGGAGGTGCAGACCTCCACGCGGCAGCCGGCGGCGGCCAGGATCTCCACCCAGCGCGCCCCCGGGAGATCCTTGGTGACGATCACCCGCAGCGCCCCGTCGGGGCGATGGATTTTCCAGCCGGGTTGCACCATGCCGCCTCGTCCTTTCGCGCTTTTTCCAACGCACCGCCTTCAGGGCGGGGGGGCCGTGCGCACCGGCGCAGCGGCCGCCTCGCCGGAGGGGTTGGTGTACATGTCGTTTAGCTTCTGCACATAGGCCTGGGAGTCCTCGAACACCTTCGCGAGGCTGCGGGCGGTGCGGCGGCCCCAGCCGGCCGGTTGGCGCCGGAACAGGGTCCGGAACCAGCGGCTGTTCTTGCGGAAGGCCTGCAGCATGCCGGCCTGCGCCTCGCTGCCGGCCTCAGCGGGTGCCAGCCGCTGCGCGATCCGTCCGGCCGCCCAGCGGCGGATCACAAAGTGGGCATAGAGGGCCGCGGCGGCCAGCATGGCCACCAGGGCGGTTCGAACCGCCGGGTAGGGCGCAAGGAACTCCCACGGCGGCAGGTGCAGCCGCAGCCCCTGCCAATAGCCCCCGTAAAGGGTCGCTGCGAAAAAAAGGATCAGCAGGGCACCCAGCAAAAGGCCGTCCGCCCAGAGCGTCAACCGCCGCCAGTCCGACAAAAAGCGCTGCAGCCGCGGCACGGCCTCCTGCTCCAGCATGCGGGCCGTCTGCTCCAGCATGCCCACGATGCGGTAGGCCCGCTCCACGCCTACCTGCTCGATGCGCTGATAGATGGCGTTGAGGTGGGCATCGCGCTTGCTTTCCATGCGCGCCCGGACGGTGGCATCGGCGATGGGCAGGGCCTGCTCCGGGATGTAGACCGCATAGCAGCGCCCGGCCGTGAGCCCGGACTGGGCGAGCGCCCGCTGCCAGGAGGCGAACACCTCCTCGGCGTTGTCGTCCTGGGCCGTGGCGTCGATCTGGTTTAAGATGTAGAGAAACTTGCTCGAGTCCCGGCGGCCGACGGAGCGCCGCACCAGGTGCTCCAGCGTGTCCTGCATGGAGCCCGACTCCGGATGGCGGGCGTCGAAGAAGACCAGCACCAGGTCGGACAGGTCGATGATGTGGTCGGTGATCCGCAGCGTGGCGGTGCGCTGCGCATCGGCGTCGAACCCCGGGGAGTCGATCAGGATTTTGCCGCGTACGTTTTCGCTGGGGCAGGTTTTGAGCTGAAGGTAGGCATCGATCCGCCGCCCCTCCCCTTGGGAAACCTCCTCGATCGCCCGGCTCATGCGGTAGAAGGGAAAGCGCGGGTCGGCGTCGAGCGCGAGGCCCGGCAGCACGCGCACCGCTGTTTCGTCGGTGAAGCAGACGACCGTGAACTTGTCGTCCACGGCCTGGTTGCCCACGGCCTGCAGCCGGTAGCCGAGATAGTGGTTGATGAAGCTGGATTTGCCCGAGGAGTAGACGCCCAGCACCGAGATCAGCGGCCACCAGGAGGTGCAGTCGGCGTGGGATTCGTTTCGCCCCAGCAGCCCGAGGCGGCGGCTGATGCGGTCCAGTTCGCGGAAGCTGTCGACCACATGTTCGAGGACCGGGTTCTCCTGCTTGAGACGTCGCTTCAAATCGCGCAGTTTCTTGCCGACCTGGGATTCCGGTACCATGGGATCGCCCCGCTTCCTTCCGTGCGCAGCCGGCAGGCAACTGGCGGCGAGCCACCGCCGTCGCCGAAGCCTGCCGCAAGGGATGGTAGTACACATAATCGCCGCCGGGAGCAACTGCTTTTTCGGTGAGTGCGGGGCGGCGTTCAAAGGGCCATCGCCCCTGATTCCCGCGGCGTACCGGCGGGCGGGCCGTCCACCGCAAGTCACCGGCGATCATGGGCCTGCGGGCGGTGCGATCGGAAAGCTGAAATGGAATGCGGCCCAGGCGCCCGGCTCGCACTCGGCCCAGACCCGGCCGCCGTGAAGCTCGGCGATGTGCTTCACCGTGAAGAGGCCGATGCCGCTGCCGCGCTTGCTGTGGGTGTGGGCGTCCCGCACGCGGTAGAATTTCTCGAACAGCCGCTCGGCCTCCGCGGGCGGGAAGCCCGCGCCGTCGTTTCTGACGCTGAGCGTGACGATGCCGCTCTCCACCGTTACCGCCAGACTCGCCTGGCCGTTCTCGCGCCCGTACTTGGCGGCATTGGTGAGAAAGTTGTTGAGGGCGATGCGCAGCAGCCCCGGGTCGGCCAGCACCGTCAGGCCGGCCGGGCAGGTCACGCTGAGGGCGATGTTGCGGGAGCGGAAGAACACGGCGGCCTGGTCCACGGCCATTTCGACCACGCTCTGGTGCAGGTCGATGCGGGATTTGACCGCGGCAAGCTCCCCGCGCTCCAGGCGCGAGAGGTCCAGGTAGTCCCGCACCATGTCCTGGAGCTCTTCGCAGTTGCGCTGGATGCGGGTGAAAAAATCGGCGACCTGGGGCGAAACCTGGCCGAGATAGCCGTCCAGCATGGTTGCGATCAGCATCTGGATCGCAGCGAGCGGGGCCTTCAGCTCGTGGGTCACAAAGCCCAGGGTCTGCATGTAGTTCTTGTTGGACTGCTCCAGCTTGGTGTTGGCGAGGCTCAACTCCTCGTTGCGGGTCCGCAGCTCCTGGTCCCGTTTGCGGATGGCGGCGCGCATCTCCGCAAAGGCGCCCGACAGGCGTTTCAATTCGCGGTAGCTGTGCGGGATGGGCGCCGCGTCCTCCAGGTCCCCGGTGGCAAGCCGCGATGCGGACTGGCTCAGGGCCAGCACGGGGCGGGTGATGCGGTTGACGATCCAGAGGGCGGCGCAGATAGCGATCAGCCCGACGGCGGCCACGGGGAGGAGAAAGCGCGCGATGAGGCGGTCCTGGATCTCGTCGTAGGGATCGCGCAGAAGCCCGACGTAGATCATGCCGATCGTTTTGCCGGAGGGGTCCCGCAGGGGGGTGTAGGCGCTGAGATACCAGGCATCCACCACCAGGGCCTCGCCGCTGTAGTTCATGCCTTTTTCGAGGACGGTCTCCCGGACGGTTTCCGAAACGCGGGTGCCGATCGCCCGGGTGTTGTGCTGGGTGAGCACATTGGTGGCAGCGCGCACATCGCCCATAAAAATGGTCACGGTGCCACGCGGCTTGCCCTTGTGATCCTTTTCACTGAAAACCGTGTCGCGCAGGTTGTCGACCAGCCCGTAATTGAAATTCAGCAGCCGGCCGCCGTAGATCAGCGCCGTGACCAGCCCGTTTTCGTCGGTGACCGGGCGGGCGATCCACCACATCAGGGCCGAGCGGTCGACCGGATCCCCGCCCTCTTCCTTTTCTAAAATCACGGCCGCATTCTGGAGCGCCGCCCCCCCTTCGAGCTTCAGGCGCTCCGGTTCGAGCAGCACGGTGCCCCAGGCCGTTTTGCCTTCAAGGGCCTTGCGCAGCACGGGGTCGCGCTCGAGCGGGACCCGCCGGCCGGGGTCGGGATGGGTGCCGGCGATCGGCCGCCCGTCGCTGTCGCAGAGGTTGAGAACGGTGAGGTCGAGTTCGCGTTTGACGGCGGCAAGCGTTTCGGAGAGCCCGCCGGGGGCGAAGGAGACACGGCCGGCGGAGCTCTCCAGGGCGTAGGCCAGGCGCGCCAGCTGGTCGCGGTAGCCCGCCGCCACGATCTCGAGATGCTGGTTGACCCGGGACTGCGCCTCGCCGCGCACGCTCGTGTTGATGCTGACGACCCCGATGGCGCCGATCAGGGCGGCCGGAACAAGGGCCACCGCCAGCATGCAGGCCACCAGCACGGTTCGTATCGACATGGGAATCGGCCCGATTATCGATCGGTCATCGTCGGAATGCGAGCGTGGGTCCAGGTCCTCCGCCTTCGTCGCGCCCGGCCCCCGCCGCTTTGACAACTTTTGAAAGCACGTTGGACTCTCTCCGGTGGCAGTCCCGCCGGGGCGGGTCCGCGAACGGATCGCGGCTGGAAGCCGCTCCCCCACAAAACCTGGACTTTCTCAGCTGACGAAGCGCTGCCGCAGGCGGCGTGCAACGCCTAACGTGGGGCGCAGAGGCCAATATGAGGAATCTTCCCGCGATTGGCGGAAAAATGCAACGCCGAAATCGGGCCTCCCGGCCTCACGGCGCCACCTCAGCCGCGCCGCCCCAGCGGCGATGGCGAAGCCCGAGTTCAAGGCGCTCGAATCCCGCAGCGCGAGGCGTACCCCCCGTACGCCGCAGCCGATTGCGGGATGAAGGGCAACGCCGAAATCGGGCCTCCCGGCCTCACGGCGCCACCTCAGCCGCGCCGCCCCAGCGGCGATGGCGAAGCCCGAAGCCCGAGTTCAAGGCGCTCGAATCCCGCAGCGCGAGGCGTACCCCCCGTACGCCGCAGCCGATTGCGGGATGAAGGGCAACGCCGAAATCGGGCTTCCGGCTTCGCCATCACAGGATGGTTTTCAGCTCCCGGCGGATGCCGCCCAAATGATCCCGCATCCACTCCGCCGCGCCGCGGCCGTCCTCGCGTTCGATGCAGGCAGCGACCTGTTTCAGGGTGCGGATGGCGTGGCTGCGGTAGTCGGCCGAGATCAGGGTGGTCCGGAAGGTCTCGTGGTGGCCGACCACCTTTTCGAGCAGAAACCGCAGCATCTCGCTGAAAATCGGGTTGAGGGTGGCCTCCGCGAGCGCGGTGTGGAATTCGACGTCGGCGTTGAGAAACCGGCGGTAGTCCTCGCGACTCTCCTCCATCTCCCGCAGGGCGAGCTTCAGCCGGCGGCGGTGAGCGCTCTCGGCCCTCTCCGCGGCCAGCTCGCCCGCGCGGCACTCGAGGGCCTCGCGCAGCTCCAGAACATCCAGGAGGCTCCCGGCCCGCATGGCGGCCTGCAGCGTTGAGGCGGAGAGTTCTTGCGCTGGCGGCTGGCCGGCGACGAAGGTGCCGCGACCCTGCTGAACGTCGAGGTAGCCCATCACCGCCAGGGCATTCAAGGCTTCCCGCAGAGAGGAGCGGCCCACCCCGAAGCGTTTGGCGAGCTCGCGTTGGGAAGGCAGCCGGGAGCCGGTCGTGATTTCGCCGCTCTTCAGTTTTTTAAGGATCTGCTCGACCACGATTTCAGGGGCAGAATTTTTGCGGATCGTTTCGAAAACCATTGGGTTCGCCTTTCTCGGATCTTGGTCGAGAAAAAATCGGTGACCGCCTTGCCGATGCCATGGCTCGATTTTCCGAATCGCACCGAAGATCGACTTGACAGCGGCAAACATCCCTTATAGTATCAACTCATCAGGTCTTCAGACCATTCCATATAACGATTTGATATAAAAATCAATTATGAATAATCCAGTTTGTTCTCCTGCTTTGGTCGGCCGCTTAGTTGGCTCCGCGGCAACGGTTCAGACGCGCGGCCGAATTTTCAATGTCATGCGCTTTTCCACCCACGACGGCCCCGGGATCCGTACCACCGTCTTTTTCAAAGGCTGTCCGCTGCGGTGCTGGTGGTGCCACAACCCGGAAAACTGGAACGACGTGCCCAGCGAGGTTTACCTGCCTGCCCGCTGCATCGGCTGCGGGGCCTGCATCGAAGGCTGCCCCGCAGGGGCCTTGTCGCGCACCCCGCAGGGAATTGCGGCCGACCCGAAACGCTGCCGGCACTGCGGCCGTTGCGTCGAGATCTGCCCCTCCGAGGCCCGCGAGCGCACGGCGCGCGAAGCCGGCGTGGCCGAACTGGTGCAGGCCGTCGAGAGGGACGCCCCGTTCTACGAGCAGTCCGGCGGCGGGGTCACCTTTTCGGGCGGGGAGCCCCTGTGCCAGCCCGGCTTCCTGCTGGCCATGCTCGACGCCTGCGGCCGGTCGGGGATCCACCGCGCGGTCGACACCAGCGGCTATGCCGAAAAAACGCTGCTGCTCGAAGTCGCGCGGCAAACCGATCTTTTTCTTTTCGATCTGAAAGCGCTGGACCCGATCCGACACCTGGAGCAGACGGGGGTCGACAACCGCGGCATCCTTTCCAACCTGGAGTCTCTCTCGGATTCCGGGGCCGAAATCACCGTGCGCATCCCCCTCGTTCCAGGGCTGAACGACGACGACGCGAGCGTCGATTGCATCGGGGCCTACATCGCGGGGCTGCCCCGCAGGCACCCGGTGGACCTGCTGCCCTTTCACCGCGCGGCCAAGGGCAAATACCAGAAACTCGGTTTAGGTTACCGCGGAGAGACGACCGCTCCGCCGGAGCCGGCGCGCATTGCCGAAATCGTTGCGCGCCTCTCGGGCTGCGGCCTGACGGTAAACGTGGGGGGATGACGCCATGAACGCAAGGATCGAACGGCTCCGCCAAGAGAGCCTGAACGCCCACCCATCCGTCTCCATCGAAAGGGCCCTCCTGGTCACCGCCTTCTATAAGGAGGAGGCCGGCAAGCACTCCACGCCCGTGATGCGGGCCCTGAATTTCAAGAATCTCTGCGAAAAGAAGACGATCTACATCGGCGAGCTGGAGCTGATCGTCGGCGAACGCGGGCCCCGCCCCAAGGCCGTGCCCACCTTTCCGGAGCTGACCTGCCACAGCGCCGCGGACCTGAGGATTTTGGACTCGCGGCCCATGACGAGCTACCGCATCCCGGCGGAGGAGATCCGAACCTACGAGCGGGAGGTCATCCCCTACTGGCAGGGCCGCAGCATGCGCGAGCGGATCTTCGCCCGGATCCCCGCGCAGTGGAAACGGGCCTACGAGGCCGGGCTTTTCACCGAGTTCATGGAACAGCGCGCACCGGGGCACACGGCCTTGGACGGAGCGATCTACGCCAAGGGCATGCTCGATTTCAAGGAGGAGATCGCCGCCAGCCTCTCCGGCCTCGATTTCCTGGGAGACCCGGAGGCCACCGCCAAAGCCGAGCAGCTGAGGGCGATGGAGATCGCCTGCGACGCCGCCATCCTTTTTGCAGAGCGGCATGCAACCCTGGCCGAGTCCATGGCGGCCGCCGAGTCCGACGACCGCCGCCGGGCGGAGCTCGCCCGCATCGCCGCGGTCTGCCGCCGGGTGCCCGCGCATGCGCCGCGCGATCTGTGGGAAGCTCTGCAGATGTATTGGTTTGTACATTTGGGTACAATAACCGAGTTGAACGGCTGGGATGCCATGACCCCCGGACACCTCGACCAGCACCTGCAGCCCTTCTACGCGCAGGACCTCCAGAACGGCACCCTCACACGCGCGCAGGCCAAGGAGCTCATCGCCTGCTTCTGGATCAAGGTCAACAACCACCCGGCACCGCCCAAGGTCGGGGTAACGGCCAAGGAGAGCGGCACCTACAACGACTTCACCAACATCAATTTAGGCGGCTTGACGCGCGAGGGCGCCAGCGCCGTGAGCGAGATGAGCAGCCTCATTCTGGAGGTGGCCGATGAGCTTGCCCTGCTCCAGCCCCAGGCCAGCGTGCACATCAGCGCCAACACCCCGGAGCTCTTCCTCCGGCAGGCCTGCCGCGTGATCCGCAAAGGGCGCGGCTACCCTTCCGTTTTCAACGCGGACGCCGCCGTGCAGGAGATGCTGCGCGTGGGCAAGCGCATCGAGGACGCGCGCGAGGGCGGCTGCAGCGGCTGCGTCGAGACCGGGGCTTTCGGCAAGGAGGCCTATGTCCTGACGGGCTACCTCAACGTGCCCAAGCTGCTGGAGCTGGCCCTGAACAACGGCGTCGACCCCCTGACCGGCGTCCAGGTCGGGCCGCCGACCGGGGCGGTTGCCACGTTCGCTTGCTTCGAGCAGGTCTATGCGGCCTTCGAAAAGCAGCTCGCTTGGGTCGTGGATCTAAAGGTCAAGGCGAACAACTTCATCGAGCGCATGTTCGCCGACCACTCGCCGGCGCCCTTTCTCTCCGTCGTCATCCAGGACTGCATCGCCAAGGGGCGGGACTATTATGCCGGCGGGCCGCGCTACAACACGACCTACATCCAGTGCTGCGGCATCGGCACGGTCACCGACAGCCTCTCCGCCATCGAGACCCACGTGTTCACGGAAAAGACGGTCGGACTGCCGGAGCTGGTCCAGGCCCTTGCCGGCAACTTCCAGGGCGCGGAGGCGCTGCGGCACAGGCTCAGGAACAAGACCCCCTTCTTCGGCAACGACGACCCGCGCGCCGATACCATCATGCAGCGCGTCTACCACTCCCTGTTCAGCGCCATCGACGGCCGGCCGAACACCAAGGCCGGGGCATATCATTTGAACATGCTCTCGACCACCTGCCATGTCTACTTCGGCAAGATGCTGGGCGCCACCCCCGACGGCCGCCTCGCCGGCACCCCTGAATCCGACGGCACCTCCCCCTCCCACGGCGCGGACCGCTGCGGGCCGACGGCGGTGATCCACTCCCTGTCCAAGATGGACCAGGTCAAATCCGGCGGAACACTGCTCAACATGCGTTTTCTGCCCAGCGCCTTGGCCGCGGAGAGCGATCTGGAAAAACTGGCCCAGCTGATCCGGACCTACTTCCGGATGGGCGGCCACCACATCCAGTTCAACGTGGTGGAC
Organism: Desulfobacterales bacterium; assembly: GCA_025454255.1. Classification (GTDB taxonomy): domain Bacteria; phylum Desulfobacterota; class Desulfobacteria; order Desulfobacterales; family SpSt-501; genus SpSt-501. The sequence goes on from JALOOU010000053.1 coordinate 24,171, forward strand.
ACCGCCACCCTGCGCCGCGCCCAGGCCGACCCCGACGGCTACCGCGACCTGCTCGTGCGCGTGGCCGGCTACAGCGACTACTTCGTGGACCTGGACCGCCACCACCAGGAGGAGATCATCAACCGCACGGCGCATTCGGGTGAGTGAGGGATCGTCCCTCGTTGACAAAGAGGGGCCAGGGGAGATTCTGGGAACGATGTCAATTCAATTTCGAGACGATTGATAGACGGGGAACTTTGACGCGGAACCGGTTTTTCGGCTTTGTTGTAGCCATTGCTACAACACTAGCGGCACATTGAAGATCAAGATACAACCATGGCCTCCGGCTTCCCCAGCATCTTCAACGACGTGATCGGCCCGGTGATGCGGGGGCCGTCGAGTTCGCACTGCGCGGCCGCCTTGCGCATCGGCCGCCTGGCCCGCGACCTGATGGGCGGCCGCATCGCCCGGGTTTTGATGGAATTCGACGCCAAGGGCTCCCTGGCCTTCACCCACGCCAGCCAGGGTTCCGACATGGGGTTTTTCGGGGGCCTCATGGGCTGGGATGCCCAGGACGAACGCCTGCTCGATTCGGCCGCCGCCGCCCGGGCCGCGGGGATCGAAGCGGAAACCCGGATCGCCGACTTCGGCGACCCCCACCCCAACACCTACCGTCTGACCCTGAGCAACCCCGCCGAGAAGCACACGCTGGTCGCGCTCTCCACCGGCGGGGGCATGGTCGAGGTCGTCGCCGTCGACCAGGTGCCGCTCTCGGTCAAAGGCGACTACTTCGAGACCCTGGTCGCGACGGCCCCGCGGGCCGACGACATCGGCGACCCGCCGCAGGCGAAGATCGAAGAGATCAGCGTGCACCGCGGGCCGGAATTTGACCTGGTCCAGATTCAAAGCCGGGCGCCCCTGCCCGACTCCGTGTTGGCCGGCCTGGCGGCCCGGCCGGGGGTCCGCTGGGTCAAGGTCCTGGCGCCGGTCCTGCCGATCCTCTCCCGCCGGCAGCCGACCGTGCCGTTCATCACCTGCGCCGAGATGCTCGCCTACCGGCCGCAGGAGGGTCTCGACCTCGGCCGGCTGGCCCTGCGCTACGAGAGCGCCCGGGGCGGCATCCCCGAGGAGGAGGTGTTCCGGCGCATGGGCGGGATCGTGCGCACCCTGCAGGCCTCCGTCGCCGCGGGCCTCGCGGGCACCGCCTTTGAAGACCGCATTCTCGGGTTCCAGTCCGGCGGCTATCTGGCCGCCAAGCGCTCGGGCCGGCTGCTGGACGCCGGCCTGCTGGACGCCGTGATCGCCTGCGTGAGCTCCCTCATGGAGGTCAAGAGCGCCATGGGGGTCATCGTGGCCGCGCCGACGGCCGGCGCCTGCGGCGCGCTGCCGGGGGCCGTGATCGGGGCCGCAGGCGCTCTGCAGCTGGACGAGGACGAGATGACCCGGGCCCTGCTGGCGGCCGGCATGATCGGCGTCTTCATCTGCGCCCGCTCCACCTTCGCCGCCGAGGTCTGCGGGTGCATGGCCGAGTGCGGGTCCGCCGCGGGCATGGCCGCCGCCGCCCTGGCCACCCTGGCCGGCGCAAGCGCCCGGCAGGCCGTCGATGCGGCGTCGATGGCGCTCCAGAACACCATGGGCCTGGTCTGCGACCCGGTGGCCGGCCGCGTGGAGGTGCCCTGCCTCGGCAAGAACGTGCTGGCCGCGGCGAACGCGCTGGCCTGCGCCAACATGGCGCTCGCCGGGTTCGACGCCGTCATCCCCCTGGACGAGGTGATCGCCGCCATGGACCGCACCGGCAGGAGCCTGCCCATGGAGCTGCGCTGCACGGGCCTGGGGGGGCTTTCGCTCACCCCGGCCGCGAAGCGGATCGAAGCGAAACTGGCGCGCCCGGATTCCGGAGCCTGAGACGGAGGCACGAGCCGGAAGTCACCTGTTTTCCGTTGGAGTCCCGCTGCGCGGGGTCTTTGCCCGATCGCGGCCGGAAGCCGCTCCCACGATGACAGCGTGAAAGGGTCGCTCATGCAAAAACCGATGCGCGTCATGACCGAAAGGCCGCTCAACGCCGAGACCCCGGCCGAGCACCTCACCTCCTGGATCACGCCCAACTCGGTCTTCTTCGACCGCAACCAGGGCGCCATCCCGCCGCGGCGAATCCCCCTCACGCGCTGGCGGCTGGCGGTGGAGGGGGCGGTCCGCGAGCCCCTGTCGCTTGGCTTCGATGCCGTCCGGCGCCTGCCCAAGGCCAGCGCGGCCGACACGCTGGAGTGCTCCGGCAACGGGCGCGCGCTTCTCGCCGAGAAGGCCGCGGGCAACCCCTGGACCATCGGCGGGGTGGGCAACGCCGTCTGGGGCGGGGTCTGGCTGCGGGAGATCTTGAACATGGCCGGCCTCGCGCCGGAGGCCCGGCACGTGGCCTTCGAGGGGTTCGATGCGCCCTTGGGATCCGCCGGCGTCACGTTCGTGCGCAGCATCCCGATCGAGAAGGCGCTCGCCGCCACCCTGCTCGCCTACGAAATGAACGGCGAAGCGCTGCCGCTCAAGCACGGCTACCCGCTGCGGGCGCTCGCCCTGGGCTGGACCGGCGCCAACTGCGTCAAGTGGCTCAAGCGCATCGTCGTGCTGGACCGGCCCTTTGAGGGCTTCTTCATGGACAAGGTCTACCGCGTCTTCCAAAGAGGGCAGGATTCCACGGCGGGAGCGGTCGTCACGGGCCTCAAACTCAAGTCCATCATCACCCAGCCGCGGCCCGGCGAGCGCCTGCCCGCCGGCCGCATCGCCGTGCTGGGCGCCGCCTACGGCGGCGAGTCCGATGTCGACCGGGTGGACGTCTCGCTGAACGCAGGCGCCAGCTGGGAGCCGGCCGAATTCATCGGCCCGCACGAGCCCTTTGCCTGGCGGCAGTGGCAGTTTCTCTGGACGGCGCGGGAGCCGGGAAGATACACCCTGATGGCCCGCGCTGCGGACCCGGAAGGCCGCTTGCAGCCGCTGCGCTCCGAATGGAATGTGTTGGGCTACGGCAGCAACGGCGTGCAGGAGCACGCCGTCGCCGTCGTAATCGTCTGACAGGGGGAAAGCGGGCGTGCCGGGATGGACTTCCACGATCCCGCGGCATGTGTCCCGCGCCGGGTTCATGAACCCCGATTCCGCTTTCAGCAGGCCTCTTCATATATCAACCGCACATCGTCCCCGCAAAGGTCCCGGGGGTTGGGAACGAACAGCCGCGCCTGTTTCATGGCCCCCTGCACCAGCTTCGGCAGATCTGTCCGCGGAATGCCGTAATCGCTCATCCGGAACGAGACGCCGATCGCTTGCAACAGCTCCTTGACCGCCTCGACGCACTGGCCGGCCGCAGCCAGCGGCGAACGCCCCGCCACGTCTCGGCCCATCAATGCCGCCATCCGTCCGTATTTGGAGGCGGCGCCGGCCAGGTTGTAGCGCATGACATGCGGCAGCATCAAGGCGTTGGTGCGGCCGTGGGTCATGTGGTACTCGGTGCCGAGCGGATAGGCCAGAGCGTGCACGGCCCCCAGGCCGCCGCTGCCGAAAGCCAACCCCGCCAGGGTGGCGGCCGCCGACAGATGGTAGCGGGCCTCGATATTCGAGGATTTGGCGCAGGCCGCCGGCAGCCAACGGGCGATCCGTTCGATGGCCCGCTCCGCATGCAGGTCGGAGAACACGGTGGCGTTCATGGACACGTAGGTCTCCGCAGCGTGCACGAAGGCGTCCATCCCGGTGTCTGCGGTGACGTGAGGGGGCATGCCCACGGTGAGCAGCGGGTCGATGATGGCCGTGTCCGCAACGGCAAACCGGCTGAAGACAACGCTCTTGAGGTTCTCGCGCTCATCGGTCACGACCAGCACCCGGGTCACCTCGCTGCCCGTTCCCGCCGTGGTCGGCATCAAAACCAGGGGGGCGCCCCGCCGGGGCACCCGATCCAGCCCGGTGTAGTCCAGGATTCCCCCGGGATTGCCCGCCAGGATGGAGATGCCCTTGGCGGCATCCAGCGAACTGCCTCCTCCCACCCCCACCACCAGCCGACAGCCCTCGGCGCGATAAAACTCCGCCCCCCGGTCGATCACCTCCGAGGGCGGCTCCGGCTGCACCCCGTCGTACAGGGCATAGGGGATGCCGTCGGACCTCAGCGCGGTTTCGATCGGCGCAAGCACCTGGGCCTTGACGATGCCGGGATCGGTAACGATCAGGATTTTGCCGCCGCCGAGCTGGCGGATCTCCTCCGCGACCGACCCGGCGGTGTTGAGCCCAAAGACGATCTTGCAGGGAGAATAAAACACATCGGGCTGGATCGGTTCGATTTTGATCATGGTCTTCCCCTTCGCCTGTTGGAATCGTTTAGTATGGGCGCTGTGTTTTCGATCTCAACGCGATCGGCCGCCAACTTCCGGAGCCGTCGTTCCACACGCGCGAAAAGGGCTCACCCGCCTGCAGCACCCGGGGCTCGGCAGCGCCGAAGCCGATCACGGACGCCTCCAGCCCGTAGTGCGGGTCCCAGGGCATGAGGATGAGGGCGTGGGGGGATTCCGGAATCGGGACCAGCCGGGGCAGAACGCCTGGACTCCAGGTTCGGGTAGCCGCGGCGGCCTGCAGCGATGAGACGGTGGCATGCTGCGCCAGCTCCTGCAGGGTCGCGAGCCCCGGCGGGGTGAGGGGCACGACGCCGGTCAGATTCGCCGCGAGCGCCTCCATCGGGGTCAGCCAGACCCCCTCCGTGGTTTCACGCATGTCCGGCCGGCAGCACTGGCCGGGCGGCAGGGCGGCGATGAAAAAGCGCGTGTCGAAGCGCCGCGGCATGGCCAGCGGCGTGACCCAGCGCTCCCAGCGCCAAAGCGCGGAGAGGCTCAGCACCCAGCCGCCTGATTCCACCAGCCGCCTGAACCAGCCGCGCCCGGCGCCGTGGGCGGCGCGGAAGGCGCAGGCGGCCGGGTAGCCCTCGGCGCCCGCCGCCCGGCGCAGAGCCAGCAGCGCCTGCGACTCCTCGAAGGCTTCGCGCACGGCCGCCACCGCATAGGGCAGAACCGCGAAGCCGCCCGCATCCCCCAGGCGGCGGTCGATGGCCGCGGCCGCCAGGTCCACCCGCCCCCCCCAGAAAGCGGCATCCTCGTCGCCCGCATCGACCAGCCCCCCCGGAAAGACGAAGGTGCCGGGCATGAAGCCGCTCGTGCGGCTGCGGCGCAGCAGGTAGACCTGGAGCCGGCCGGCGGCCTCCCGCACCAGGATCAGGGTCGCGGCCGGCGCCGGTAGGCCTGCTTCGGCGGTCATCCCCATCCGCCTCAGGCCGGGGCCAGCACGTGGATCCCGACGTTCTTCACCAGCCCCTTCACCTTCTCGCGGTAGCTCAGCATGTGCGGCGCCTTCAGGTGGGCGTGAAGGTCCTCCAGGCTCTCCCAGGCCTCGATGATCGTGACCGTGTCGGCCCGCGGGGCGGCCTGGACCGCTATTCCGGATTCGACGTCCACGGCCGGCGTGTAGCCGCGGCAGCCCTGCTCGGCCAGGACCCGGGGAACGTTCTCCTTGAGAATGCCCAAGAACTTCTGCCGGCCGCCCTCTTTCAGCTTGATGGTGGCGATGACGTGGATCATGGGGCCCCTCCTTCGATTGATTCGGATCAGACTATACGGCCTGCTCGCCCAGGTCAATGGCCGCAGCAGGGCGGACGCCCGAGGGTGCGTGCCGAGCCGCGGGCGCATCTCCGGCGGGAAGGGGCGTTATCCATTGACATTCCTAACTGCCGGCATTATTACAGCCTACTACATTTGGTTATGACTTGTTCACTATATCGCGGCGCCTTCGACTTCCGTTCGATAGGCTAATTCAGCAGGCAGGAGGGAACAATGGGTTCAAACTATCCGCAGAAAAGAGTCTTAATTGCATTCTGGGTTGTGCTGACCGCAATGGCCGTTGCAGCCGCCTCCGGCGCCTGGGCCCAGACCCCGGCACCGGCCACGGAGCAGCCGGCCGCCGCTGCGCCCGCCCCGGCGGCCGCCAAACCGGCCGAGGCCAAACCCAAGCTGGTCGGCGACTCCCTGGGGCTTCCGTCCAGACTGGGCCAGGAGATCGCCAAGGCGCCCGAGGGCAAGGGCCGCGGGCAGATCGACCCTAAGGCGCCGCGCGGCGTCTTCGGCATTCCGGGCGCGCCCCAGCCGAGCTCGATTCTCATCTTTCTGTGGGCCACATGGGTGGGCTGGGTCTTTTCGACGGTGGGCGCCTTCGGCGGCATCATGGCCGGCGTCGGCCACATGACGGTATACGGCCTGGGCGACTACGTCCGAACCTTCCGGGAGACCGCCCCCGGTCTCAACAAGACACTGACCGACAGCATCCGGACCTCCAACCAGTTCCTGGTGGGGCTCTCCTCCATCGTCAGCGTGTTCAACTATCTCAAGTCCCGCCGCATGTCCTGGCCGCTCGGGCTCGCCTTGGGCGCAGGCTCGATCGTCGGTGCGTTCACCGCGGCGGAGTTGACCGGCGGCAAGGTCAGCTTCAGCCAGTACCAGGGTTGGTTCGGCGTGTTCGTGCTGGTCGTGGGCTTCGTGCTGATCTACGAGCTCACCCCCAAGGGCCAGGCCGGCAAGAAAGCTGCCAAGGCCGCAGCCCAGGCGTTCGAGAAGACCGTCAAGGAAAAGGCGGACATCGCATCGGCCGGCGTGAAGATCAACTCCTTCGGGGCCACCAAGGCCTCCATGACCTTCTTCGGCACCGAGTTCACCTTCAACCCCATCGCCGCCTTCTTCGGCGGCGTGGTCATCGCCGCGATCTCGGCCTTCATCGGCGTGGGCGGGGGATTCCTGTACGTGCCCTATCTGACCAGCGTCGTCGGCCTGCCCATGTTCGTCGTGGCCGGCACCTCCGCCCTGGCCGTTTTGATCAGCATGATCACAAGCATCGGGACCTACATCACCCGGGCCGGCGCCGGCATGGACTGGATGCTGGTGGGCATTCAGCTAATCGGGGTCTTCATCGGCTCGATGATCGGACCACGGACCGCCAAGTACATCCCGGAGAAGTGGCTCAAGGTACTGTTCATCGTTCTGGCCTTGTATGTCGGCATTGGCTACTTCAGCCGGGGCTTCTTCGGCAGGGCCTGGGTGCCGCTGTGATCTGAACGCACGATACGGGAATCGAGACGCCCGAGCGCCTTCAGGGGCTCGGGCGTCGTGCTGTCGGCTCGCGGTGCCCGTTTCGGCGTCAGGCTGAAACCCATGTGGTATTATTGCGACCCCTATCTCCTGGCCCTCTACCGGTTGACGGGCGTCGAGATCTTCGACGGGCTCATCGGCACCCTCCTTGTGGCGCTCATCGCGGCCGTCGTCGGGGAGTTCACCATCTCCGTCGTTTTTCGCATCAACCGCCGGCATCTCGACCGGTTGAACGACGATCTCAAGAAATACAGCGAGCTGTCGCAGGAGGCCGCGCGCCGGGGGGACCCGGTCAGCTACAAGGCCTTGAACAAGCAGGCCAACGATGCCTACGGCCAGGTCTTCTTCAACAAGTTCGGGCTCTCCGCCGCCGCGCTCTGGCCGGTCTTCTTCGCGCTGGACTGGATGCAGCGGCACTTTTCGGAAAACGGGGTCGCCGTGCCCCTTTTCCCGGAGGGCGCCAACTACGTCGCGGTCTTTCTGGTTTGCTACATCCTGGCTCGGATCGTCTTCGGCCGGCTCAAACCGCACCTGCCCTACTTCAAGCAGCAGCACGCCATGCTGATGTCCTACGGCAAAAGAGAGCGGGCCGCCGAAGAACCACCCCCGTGATCGGCTTCCGCCCGAGCCTCGAATGTGCTATAGTGGTGCATTGACAAGGATCTTGGCGCAGCTCTTCTCCGAAGACCGGGCACCTCGCCCGCCCAGCGCCCACAGAAGAGAGGTTCCATTGGAAGCAGTCACCTTCATGATCGACTTCATTCTGCACATCGACCGGCATCTGCAGGTGCTCTGCGCCAGCTACGGCCTGTGGGTCTACGCCATCTTGTTCCTCATCGTCTTCTGCGAGACCGGCCTGGTCGTGACCCCGTTCCTGCCGGGCGACTCGCTGCTCTTTGCCGTGGGGTCGATGACCGCCATCGGCGCCCTCGACCTGACCTGGGTGATCCTGATCCTGATCGCCGCGGCCATCATCGGCGACTCCGTGAACTACACCATCGGCAACCGCTTGGGACCGAAGGTCTTCCACCAGGACCACGGGCGCCTGCTCAACAAGGAGTACCTGCTCCGGACCCATGCGTTCTATGAAAAACACGGCGGCAAGACCATCGTCATCGCCCGCTTCCTGCCCATCATCCGCACCTTCGCGCCGTTTGTGGCCGGAATCGGCAGCATGGCCTACCCCCGCTTTCTCTTCTTCAACGTCTCCGGCGCCGTCCTGTGGGTACTGATCTTCGTCCTGGCCGGCTTCTGGTTCGGCAACATCCCCGCGATCCAAAACAACTTCAGCCTGGTCATCCTGGCACTGGTGCTGATTCCGGGGATCCCGGCCACGGTGGAGTTCATCCGCATGCAGCTCGCCGGCCGCAAAGCCAAAAGGGCCGTAACGGCCACCCAGGCATAGATTCCACGATTGGGATTTTCGACAGCAACGGGGTGAAGCGCTGCGCCGTCCCGGCGGGGCGCTGCAGGCGCGCGGAACCGTTGTAGAAAAGATTCGACGTTCTGCGGAGGTGGATCAGGCCGACCCGCAGACGAACCAGTCGATCAGGCGGCGGGCGATGCTGATAGGCGGGGGGATCTGCGGCAGGGCATCGGCCGCAAACCACCCGGCATCGGCGATCTCCTTCGAATCGACCCGGATCTCCCCTTCGGCGTAGTCGGCGGTGAAGGCGACCATGAGCGAGTCCGGAAACGGCCAGGGCTGGCTGCCGAAATAGCGGATATGCTCCACGCGGATCCCCACCTCCTCGAGCACCTCCCGCCGCACGCTCTCCTCCAGGCTCTCCCCCGGCTCGACGAAGCCGGCCAGCACGCTGTAGAACGCGGCCGGAAAGCGCGCCGCGTGGGCCAGCAGCAGCCTCTTTTCGCGCACCACGGCGACGATCACGGCCGGAGAGACCCGCGGGTGGTTGATCAGGCCGCAGCCCGGGCAGACCTTCGCCCGCTCTTCCGGGTGGTCCGCGGTGGGCGCTCCGCAGGCGCCGCAGAAGCGATGATTGCAATGCCAGTGCACCAGCTGGCCGGCCCGGCCCGCCGCCCACACGAGCTCCTCCGCGATCAACCCGAAGAGGCCCCGCAGCCCCCTCCAGGCAAAGCCCGCAGGCTCCGGCGGCTCCGGCGGCAGGCAGACGGCGCAGCAGGGGCGCCCGTCCCACTGCCCGAAATAATGCACCCAGGCAGCCGGCAGTCCGAGCGCATGGAGATCGGCCAGCGCCGGGATGGCGAGTCTGCCATCCTGCTCTTTCACCAGCATCTTGCCGGCATGGAAGCCGAAACAGAGCGCATCGGGCGCTGCGGCGGCCGGCGCGCGGAAGCCCGGAACGAATCGCATGGGAGCCTCTCTCATTGGAAGCGGTGCAGACCGAAGGGGGACGGGTCGATGTGCGGCGGCTCGCCGCAGATCAGCTCGGCCACCAGCTTGCCCGTGGCCGGTGCGCAGGTCACCCCCAGCATGCCGTGCCCGGTCGCCAGCATGAGGTTGGCGACCCCGGGTGCCCGCCCGATCACGGGCAGGTCGTCGTAGGTCATCGGCCGCAGCCCGGCCCACTCCTCGACGACCGGTCGGCCCAGGGGCTCCTCCAGATACTCCGCCGCCGCGGATTTCAGCGCATCCAGCCGGCGGCGGTTCAGGTGGATCCCGAAACCCGAGAACTCCATGGTTCCCCCCAGGCGGTAGCCGCTCTTCCAGGGGGTGGCGACCACGCGCCGTTCATGAAGATAACAGGGGATCTCGGGGCATCGGGCCGGACGGCCCATCGTGATGCTGTATCCTTTGCCCGGCTGGACCGGAAGCTTCAGCCCGAGTGGCGCGAGAAGCCCGGCCGCCCAGGCCCCGGCCGCTATGACGACGTCCCGCGCCCGGATCTCCCCGGTCGGTGCAATAACGGCATCGATGCGGCCGCCGGCCGTGCGGAACCCCTTTACCGCGCAATTCTCCGTGAACAGGACCCCGTTCCGGGACAGACGCCCCCTCCAGCTGTGCAGCAAGGCATCGGGCCGCAGATGGGCGTCGGTCCGGTGGTGCCAGGCCCCGTAGAGATCCGGGCGCAGGGCCGGCTCGGTGGAGCGCAGAGCGCTTCCGACCAGCGGCTCGGCCGCCAGGCCGTAAGGCTCCAGCAAGCGGTTGGCCGCTGTATATCCGTCGAACTCCTCTTCCGAGCGGTAGACCAGCAAGACCCCGCGCCGCTCGTAGTCCGCCGCGACGGCTCCCTCCGAGAAGAGCTCATCGAAAAGCCGCTCGGAGCTCGAAAGGATGCTCTCCCGCGCCCGCATGGCGGCCGGGAGCCGATCGGGGCGGCAGGCGGCCGCGAACTTGACCAGCCAGGCGATCAGGCCGAGGTCCAGCCGCGGCTTGATGAAGAGCGGAGATGTGCCGCGGAGCATGCCCAGGATCTCCTTGCGGACGGCACCGGGGGTGCACAAGGGCACGAGATCGCTCGTGAAGAGGAGCCCGCAATTTCCGTGAGAGGCCCCCGCGCCGACCGCCTCCCGTTCGATCACCCGCACCCGGCGGCCGGACTCGGCCAGGTAATGCGCGCAGGCCAGCCCGATCACCCCTGCGCCGATCACCACTACATCGTCCATCGCTGAACCGCTCTGCATGAATCCCCCATCCGAGGCGTTCGGACCACTGCACCCGCTGATGTAGACCCCCGCTTATATATACCCAAACGGGGGGCAAGAGAATAGTGACGAGTAACGAGTAACGAGTGAAAAAATGAAGTCGGAGTCGGATTAGAAAAAGTCACAGTGAATGGACTATGTCTTTTACTCTGACTCAGACTCGGTACTCTGACTCTGAACTTAAAATCAGTCGGGGTCGGTATCGGTATCGATTCGTTTTGACCCGACCACACACCAAACACCAAAAAAGAAAGTGCCCTGATGCATGGGATGGCACCAAGTGGCGGGCAGGGTGTTTTCCCGCAGGCGGGCTGGGAAGAGGAAGCACAGACTCCCGCCGGGGCCCTTCCGAGGGGATGCGGCCGAAGCCTCTCTCCTCACCCCGTCCACCGGGCATCCCCTCGGACGGGTCCCGCTGCCACCCACCGGTTCCAGCATGCCTGCGGGGAAATACCCTGCCCGCCGCGCTATGCACGCATCACTTTTTCAAAACCCAGGGCAATGGAATTTGACAGCCAATCGGCTTTTTGCCATAGGATGCCTTCGCACAGCGTGGAGTGAAACACGGATATTGCCGGGAGGAGACGCAGATGATCCTGCCTTTCGGGGAGAAACAGCCTCGGATCGGGAAGAATGTATTCATCGCCCCCACCGCCGTCGTCCGTCATCGGCGACGTCGAGCTTCAGGACGGCGCCAGCGTCTGGTACGGAGCGGTCCTGCGGGGCGACATGGAACCCATCCGGATCGGGCGCGACACCAACATCCAGGACAACTGCACCGTGCACACCGAAGTGGGCTGCCCTGCCCGCGTCGGCGACGGGGTGACGATCGGCCACCACGCGGTCATCCACGGCTGCGTGGTCGAGGACGACTGCCTCATCTCGATCGGCGCGGCCCTGCTGAACGGCGCCGTCATCCGCCGCGGCTCCGTGGTGGCCGCCGGCGCGGTGGTCAGAGAGGGCCAGGAGGTCGGCCCCGGGCTGCTGGTCGCCGGGATTCCGGCCGCGGCCAAGCGCCCCCTGACCGCCGCGGATCAGGAGCTCGTTCGGGCGGCCGCCCGAATCTACTGCGACCTGGCTGCGCGGCACATTGAGGCGACCGGCCGCCGGCCGGCGCAGGACGCCGCCCCATGATGGACACCGCAACGCTTTTGACCGGCCTGTGGATCTTCGCCGCCCGGATCTGCGATGTGGCGCTCGGCACGGTGCGCACCATCGTCACCGTCCAGGGACGCAGCGTGATCGCCTTTTTCCTGGCGATCATCGAGATCCTGATATGGATCAGCGTGATCAGCACCGTGGTGAAGATGGTCGGGGACCGCCCGGCCCTGGCGATCTTTTATGCATTGGGCTTCGCCACCGGCAACACGGTGGGGATCGCCGTCGAGCGGCGCATCGCGCTGGGGTTCATGATCCTGCGCGTGATCACGCGCACGGCCGGCAAGCCCATGGCCCAGCGCCTGCGCGGCATGGGCCAGGCCGTCACCCTTTTCCGGGGAGAGGGCATGCGCGGGCCGGTGGATGAGCTCTATATCGCCTGCCGGCGCCGGGACGTGAAAAAAATCCTCGCGGTCGTCACCGCGGAGGACCCCCAGGCGTTCTACATCACGGAGATGGCGCGGGACGTGCGCAAGGCCATCCGACCGCAGGCGGTGGAGTTCACCGGTTGGCGTTCGGTGTTCAAGCGCAAATGAACCCCCTTCCGGCCCGGTGCGCCGAAGCCTGCATGCGGACGGGACCCTTCGTCAGGAGGAGCGCGGGAGGTTCGCCCGCATCGAGGCGGTCAGCTTCTGTTTCATCTGCCACATCTTCTCGCTGAGCGATACGTGGTAGATGTGGGGGTTCATCAGCCGCTTGACGCCCGGGTCGAGCCGATCCAAATCCGCCCGGCGCACCGCGCGAATAGCCTCAATCGGCGGAAAGGCGTACACCGGCCGCCCCTGATCGACAACGGTCCCCAGCAGCGGCTCGGCCTCAACGATGTCCGCCTTGCGCAGCGTGCGCTGCAGCCGCGCCTCGGTCATGTGGCGCAGCACGATCTCGGGCATGTCGGCCGGCGACTCCTCCTTGGCGGTCAGCAGGTCCGCCGTGGCCTTGCCGCGGCGATCGTAGAGCCGGTAAACGCGTTTGTCCCCGGGGTTGGGGATCTTGGCGGGAGAGTCCGAGAGCTTCATCGCCGGGACCCAGCGCCCGTCCCGCCGCAGCGCCACCAGCTTGTAGACTCCGTTCAGGGACGGGGCGCCGGCCGATGTCACCAGCCGCGTCCCCACCCCGTAGGCCAGCCGGCCGATGATGCGCTCGGCCTCCATGCCGTTGCGGGCCGCCTCCTGCCCGATCTGGGTCAGGATCTGCCAGATGCTGAGCTCGTCGAGCTCGTTGGAGAGCACGATCGTCGCCTCCGGGAACCCGGCGGCATCCAGCAGCCGCGCGGCCTCGATGGCCAGGTGGGCGAGGTCGCCCGAGTCGAGCCGGATCCCCACCGGCACGTGGCCCTTGCGCCGCAGCTCCTCGAAGACCCGGATGGCGTTGGGGATGCCGCTGCCCAACGTGTCGATCGTATCCACCAGCAGCACGCAGTCATCCGGATAGGTCTCGGCGAAGGCCCGGAACGCATCCAGCTCGGTCAACCCCATCGCCAGGAAGGCCTGCACCATGCTGTGGGCGTGGGTGCCCTTGGGCGGAAACCCGAGCGCGTGCGAAATGCCCACGTTGGAGCTGAAGTGCGCCCCCCCGATCAGGGCGGCACGGGTGGCCGCATTGACGCCCGTGCCGTGCCCGCGGCGCGCGCCGAATTCGATGATGAGCTGGCCGCGGCAGCTTTCGTGGATGCGCGCGGCTTTGGTGGCGATCAACGTCTGGGTGTTGAGGTGGTTCAGCAGCGAGGTCTCCAGGATCTGGGCGATGGCCAGCGGCCCCGTGACCACCGCCAGCGGCACGTTGGGGTGCACCACCCGCCCCTCGGGGACGGCCCGCATGGTCAGGGCGTCGAAATGCCCGTTGCGCTCCAGCCACGCCAGAAAATCGGCGCTGAACAGGGGCTGCCCGCCCCGGCCGGTTTGGCCGCGCAGACACTCGATCTCCTCCCGGCGAAACCGGGCGGAGCGCATCCAATCGGCCAGCCACTCCAAGCCGGCATTGATGCAGTAGCCCGCCTTGTGGCCGCCGTAGTCCGGGTAGTCCCGGAAAAAGTAGTCGAACTGGGCGGGCTTTTCGTGCAGGCCCATGCGAAAATACATCTGGGCCATGGTGAACTGATACTCGTCGGTGAACAGAATTCCTTCGGTCAACTGTCGCTGATCGCTCTTCATGGGGGAGTTCTAACCGACCGCGCAGGGAAATTCAACCGCACGGATGCCGCAAACCGGAAGTGAAGCGGGCGGTCTACTCGCCGATCAGTTTTTGCCGGTTTTGGATGAAGCCGTTGCGGATCGCGACGTACGGGTCCAGGGAGGCCCTTTTGATCGCCTCGTAGTCCCCGATCCGGAAGGTGGTGTCGTTGACGGCCTCGCCGCCGCGCAGAATCAGGGACTGTGCGAGGCTGGTGTACCAGAAGAGGGGATCCAAGAGGCGGTCGGGCAGCTTCCCCAAGGCGTCGCGGACCGTGGATGGGCCGAAGAAGGGCAGCGTCAGGAAAGCGCTGTCTTCCCAGCCCCACACGGCAAACGTCTGTCCCATGTCCTCGGGGCTGGCGTTGAGGCCGGGATAGGCGGCGGCCACATCGGCCATCCCCAGAAACCCCACGGTCGTGTTCAGGAAGAATGCGGCGAATTCGTTTCCGCCCTTTTCCCATTGGCCCTGGAGCAGGCAGTTCACGAAGCGCACCGGGAAGCGGATGTTGTTCAGCGCGTTACGGAATATCGTGCGGAACTCCCAGGGCACGACGGTCTTGACGCCCTTGGCGGCGGGCTCAAGCACGTAGAGCAGCAGAAAATCGTTGATGACGAACATGTCGCGGTTGAACGTCTCCAGCGGGTCCCTCACCGTCGCGCCGCGGCGGGAGTCGTCGTCCTCGTCGTCATCTTCGATCGCGGCGGCGGCGCCGGCCGCAGACGGCTCCGCGGAGAAGGCCGGCGGGACCGCCACAGGGCACACCCAGACGGCGATCAGCAAGATCACCGCCAGCGGAAGTCGACCATGCATGAATCCGTTTCCCCTTTCGATTTCGTGTTGGTGCCCATCCCGAAATGGTGGACTTCGGTTCAGGCCAAGGCCGCAGCGATTTCGCAACCGCAGGCGTAGTCGGCCTACGCCGAGGATTGCGAAGCGAAAACGCCGGCCTGGGCCGAAAGACGCCGTTTATGGATGGGCACTATTTGGTTTTTTCGATGCGGATGGCCAGGGCCTCGGTCATCCGCAGGATGACATCCTCGCCCTTGCGAATCTCGCCGAGCTTTTTAAAACTGCGGTCCACCGCGACGGTCTTGCGGGCTCCACTGCGCTCGCGGATCGCCAGGGCGTGGGCCTTGAGATCGACCGCCTCGACCACGGCCGCCATCTGAACCGTTTCGGCCAGCAGGATCGCGGGCTTTGCGCCCTTGGGCGCCACCGAGACCAAACGGGCCTCGGCGGCATTCGGGGGCTGATCGGACCTGCGCACTGAAACGGCGATGGACTCGATTAGATCCACCCGAACCCGGTCGCCCCGTTTGATATTTTGGAGATTTTTGATCGACGCGTCCGCCTTGAGGCTGAACGATCTGCCCTGCGAGCCCTTCAGCTTCAAGAGGCGTTTGGCGGGATCGATCGCTTCCACGACGGCGCGCACCTCCAGCACATCGGTCACGACGACCCCCGGCTTGCCCGCATATTTGTCAACGGCCGGGGGCGGTCCGCCGGCTGTCGCCGAACCGGCCCCGATGCAGAGAAGAATCGCCATGGTTCGCAGGAGGAGATGCATGAGCGCCTTTGAAAACCGTGTTGCCTTAGCATGCGTGTCTGGATATAACCCTAATAGTCTACAGAATTCAGTGGGAAAAGGCCAGCAACTTTTTCCCCGCCAAACAGAACAAGCGCAAAGGGGCCGCAAAAAAAGCTTGACAGCCCATGGAAATACGGTATGGTGCAGGCGCAGAAAGGGTCGTTGCCGTGAAGCTTACCCCGTCCCAGATGAAACGCGAACCGATGTCCGGACAGTGGTGCTGGCAGGTCACTCCCGCGGAGTAGCCTGCACGATCGGCGTTTGACACAAAACCAAAAGGATCGTGGGCCGCTCCAGAGGCCCACGGTCCTTTTTCAGTTGCGACGAAAGGCTGCGGGTCGAAAAACCCGCAGCCTTTGCTTTTTCGATGGGATCCCCGCGGCGGGCCCTGCCGCCGCCGAACCACAAGGAGGGTGCATGATACTCAACCGTTTCCCCGAGAAGAGCAAATTTCTGAAGCTGGCCGAAAGCTACGACGTGGTTCCGGTGTGCGCTCAGGTCCTGGCCGATACCCACACACCGGTGTCGCTCTTCGGCAGGTTCTACGACAACAAGGGGCCGATCTTTTTTCTGGAAAGCGTCGAGGGCGGCGAGCGCTGGGGGCGATACAGCTTCCTGGGGTTCTCCTCCCATCTGATCGCGCGGGTCTATGCCGACCGGCTGGAAGTGGAGCAAAACGGAGCCGTGCGCACCATTTCCCATGCCGGCAGGCCGTTTCATGCGCTCAAGGAGCTCCTGGCGCCCTACCGGCCCGCCGACCTGTTCAACCTTCCCCGGTTCTGGGGCGGCCTGGTCGGCCACATCAACTACGAAATGGTGTCGTTCTTGGAGGCCATCCCAAACCGCTGGCCGGCCGACCGGCCGCTCGCCTGCTTCATGATCCCGGGCGAGGTGCTCATTTTCGACAACGCGCGGCACACGCTGTTGATCGTCGCCATCACCTTTCCCAAGCAGGACCCGGGGGCGGCCTGGAGCGACGCCGAGGCCCGGCTGGATGGGATCCTTGCGAAAATCGCAGCCCCGCGGATGAGGCGTCCGGCGGTGCCCACCAACGGCAAGCCGGAGCTGATCGCGACATGGACCGATGAGGAGTTCCGCGCCGTCGTGCGCACCGTCAAAGACCACATCCGGGCCGGAGACATCATCCAGGCGGTGCTCTCCCAGCCGTTCACCTGCGCCCACACCCCGGACCCCTGGCGGCTTTACCGGGCCATGCGCTACATCAACCCCTCGCCCTATCTCTTTTTCGTGCACCTGGACGACACGGTGCTGGTCGGCTCCTCCCCCGAAACGATGGTGCGCCTGGAGAACCGCGTGGCCACCCTGCGGCCCATCGCCGGCACCCGGCCGCGCGGCCGCACCGAGCAGGAGGACCGGCAGCTCGCCGACGAGCTGCTGAGCGACGAAAAGGAGCGCGCCGAACACCTCATGCTGGTCGACCTGGGCCGCAACGACCTCGGCCGCGTGGCCGAAATCGGCAGCGTCCAGGTGACCGACCTGATGGTGGTCGAGCGCTACTCGCACGTGATGCACCTGGTCTCCAACATCCGCTGC
>JALOOU010000184.1 GCA_025454255.1 Desulfobacterales bacterium
CGGCGTGATGGCCCACTGCACGGCCTACTGCCCCCTGGGGGCTGTCAGCAACCTTCTGGGCAGGATCTCGCCCTGGAGGGTGCGCATCGATGCCGGCTGCAGCCGCTGCGGCGCCTGTGCGCGGGCCTGCCGTTACGGGGCGCTCGAGGCGACCGACATCGAGCGCGGCCGGCCGGGGTTCAGCTGCACTCTTTGCGGGGATTGTCTCGGGAGCTGCCGCCAGGCCTCGATCGCCTACCGCTTCCCCGGCCTCTCCGCGGAGGCGGCGCGCCGGCTGTTCCTGGTCCTGGTGGTCAGCCTGCATGCCGCCTTTCTGGGGATCGCCCGGATGTGAGCGGCGGCATCGGCGAGCGTCGATCACCAGGCGGCTTACTGGATGAGCATGACCACGTCGCCGGTGGAGACCTCGGTGCCCTTCTGGACCCGGATCTCGCTGACGATGCCGTCCTTCTGGGCGTTCAGGTTGTTTTCCATCTTCATGGCTTCCATGACGGCGACGACCTGGCCGGCGGAGATCCGGTCCCCCACCTTTACGCGCACCTCCAGGATGAGGCCGGGGATGGGAGCGGTCAGGGCGTCGTCACCGGCTACAAATGACGCCTGGGCCGGTTTCAGCAGCGACACCGCGGAGCGGGTCGGTTTCACCGAAACGGCCGGCGCCTCGGCCGCGGCCGTCGGCGGAATCCCGGCGGCCACTTCCGCAAAGTTGTCCACCGTCACGTCGTAGACCCGGTCGTTCACCGAGACCCGGGCCTGCCCGTCGACGATCGGGCCGATTTCCACGTCGAATTTCTTGCCGGCGACTGATATCTTGTATCCCATGGCCGCATCCAATCATTTGGTTTTTTTATGGAGCTGATCAACTTGATGAACTCGTAAAAAGTCATCCGAATCGATGGCTTCGTAAAGAGGCCAAGATCAAGGCGCGCGAATCGCGTGCCGCGAGGCGTACTTTCCGTACGCCGCAGCGGCAGCGCGATGAAGCGCAACGCAGAGATTGGACTATTTACGAAGCCATCCTACTTGCGCCCGGGGCGATCGTGGGTCAGCAGGCGGTCGCGCATGATCTGGGTGCGCCCCTGGCGCGCCCAGGAAGAGGCGTCGGATGCCTCCAGGCTCAGAGCGGCCGATGCCCGCAGGGCCGCAAGGTGCAGGTGCAGCGCCACGCCGATGGCCGTTGCCGCCTCCGGTTCGACGGCTTCCAAAGCCTCTGCCGGCTCTTCCGCGACCGCTCTCCGGGCTGCTGCAGTTCTGGGAGCTTCTTTGCGTCGGTCCAACGCCTGAAAGACTTGGCCGGCCAGGAGCATGCCCAGCTGGAGCACGCCGAGGACCAGGAAAACGCCAAAGAACCGTATCAGAAGCGTGCCCAGGGCATACCCCCAGAAGGAGTCCCTGGGTCCGACGACCAGCACGATCTCGCCGTTGACCGTCCCGTCGCTGTCCAGGGGGCCGCCGTCCTTGACCGCAACGACAAGTTCCTGCACGCGGTTCGGGCGCTCGATGTTCTCGGCCGGTGCGGCCAGCCAGGGGGGCTGAGCCGCGCGATTGAAGACCCACAGCTCGGTGGCCTGGGTGAAGTAATTGGAAGACAGGGACAGTTTGAGCTCGCCGCCCGGAGAGATCCCGCCGGCGGTCACGGCAAAGAGGTCCGAACGGAAATCCTTGGCATCCATGCCTTTCTGGCCGGCCGGGTCGAAGCCCATGCCTTCTATGCCGAGAAGTCTGCCGCCGATCGCCTGGAACTCGATCAGGACGCTGGTGCTTTTCCCGCGGGGAATGAGCTTCGCCGCCACCCGGTCTTCGTGGCGGGTGAATTCGGGTCTGGGTTTTTCGAGGTCATCGCCGAAGGCTGCCCATCCGGCACTCGCGATCGCCAGCCCGCACAAGAGGACGACCATTAAGCGGATCGTGCGGACGGCATGTTTCGCGCGGGAGGATTCTGTCTTCATGGCCGCCTCCTATTGGAACATGGCGATGAACATGCCGGCGGCCGCGGCCGAGCCGATGACGCCGGCCAGATTCGGGCCCATGGCGTGCATGAGCAGCCAGTTGTTGGGATCTTCCTGGATGCCCATGTTGTGCGACACCCGGGCCGACATGGGCACCGCGGAGACCCCGGCCGAGCCGATGAGGGGGTTGATCTTGTCCTTCAGGAACAGGTTCATGACGTGCACGGTCAGGATGCCCCCGGCGGTGCAGATCACGAAATCGATCAGCCCGAAGCCGAAGATCAGCAGGGGCTTCCAGTTGAGGAACACCTCCGCCTGCATGGTGGCCCCCACGGAGAGCCCCAGGAAGATCGTCACGATGTTCATGAGGGCGTTCTGGGCCGTTTCAGAAAGACGTTTCACCACGAGGGATTCGCGCATGAAGTTGCCGAACATGAACATGCCCATGAGCGGCGCCACCGCCGGCACCAGCAGGATGATGAGAATGGATGCGATCAAGGGGAAGAACAGCTTCTCGCGGGTGGAGACCTCCCGCAGCTGGCGCATTCGGATCCTGCGCTGGGAACGCTTGGTGAGGAGCTTCATGATGGGCGGCTGGATGAGGGGCACCATGGCCATGTAGGAATAGGCGGCGAGCGCATTGGCCCCCAGCAGGTGCGGGGCCAGCTTGGTGGTGCAGGTGCGGGGCCAGCTTGGTGGTGAGGTAGATCGTGGTCGGGCCGTCCGCACCGCCGATGATTCCGACCGATGCGGCTTCCTTGAGGGTGAAGCCGAAAAACAATACCCCGATGTAGGTGACGAACACCCCCAGCTGGGCGCCGGCGCCGATGATCAGCGTCTTGGGGTTGGCGATCAGCGGCCCGAAGTCCGTCATGGCGCCCAGCCCCAGGAAGATGACGCAGGGGATGATCTCCCACTCCACGCCGTACTTGTAGAATGCGCGGATGAGCTCCGGGGTCCCGTGCTCGGTGTAGCCCATGAGGGGCACCAGCGGGAAATTCACGAGAAAGATCCCGAACCCTATCGGCAGCAGGAGCAGCGGCTCGAATTTCTTGCCCACGGCCAGATAGATGAAGACCCCTGAAATGGCCAGCATGATCACCTGCTTCGCCTCTATGTTCGGCAGCCCGGTCTGGGTATAGAGGATGCTCAGGATCAGATCGCCGATATATTCCCAGGTCATTCGGCCGCCTCCTTGGTCTACAGGGGGATGTTGGCGTGCTTCTTGGGCGGATTGGTGTCCCGCTTGGTCTTGAGCATGCGCAGCGCCTGGATGAGCCTGGGCCGCGTGTCGGCCGGGTCGATCACCTCGTCGATGTAGCCCAGCTCCGCCGCGCGATAGGGGTTGGAGAACTTCTCCTGGTAGTCGGCGATCAGGCGCCGGCGTTCGGCCGCAGGATCGGCGGCCGCCTCGATCTCGCCGCGGCGGATGATGTTGACCGCGCCCTCCGCCCCCATGACCGCGATCTCGGCTGTCGGGTAGGCCAGGTTGACGTCGCCGCGGATGTGCTTGGAGTTCATCACGATGTACGCTCCGCCATAGGCCTTGCGCGTGATGAGGGTGATGCGCGGCACGGTTGCCTCGCAGAAGGCGAAGATCAGCTTGGCGCCGTGCTTGATGATGCCGCCGTGCTCCTGGTGGATGCCGGGCAGGAAGCCGGGCACGTCTTCGTATACGACCAGCGGGATATTGAAGGCGTCGCAGAAGCGCACGAAGCGCGCGCCCTTGATGGAGGCGTCGATGTCCAGGCAGCCGGCCATCACCCCGGGCTGG
>JALOOU010000120.1 GCA_025454255.1 Desulfobacterales bacterium
CTTCACCTGGCCGCCGAACATGTAGCGGATCTTGGCGGCCTGGTTGCAGAGCTCGTCCATGCCGCAGGTGACGAAGTCCGAGAAGTGGAAGTCCACGATGGGCCTCATCCCCGTCAGCGCCGCCCCCACGCCGCAGCCGGCGATGCAGCTCTCGCTGATCGGCGTGTCGATGATGCGGCCGGGAAACGCTTCGGGCAGCCCCTTGAACTGCCCGAAGATGCCGGCATGCGCGGTCAGGTCCTCGCCCAGGATGAAGATGCGCGGATCCCGGGACATCTCCTCGTGCAGCCCCTCGGCCAGGGCAGCGGAGGCGCTCATGATTCGGTCGGACATGTTGTGCTCCTATTCGGTTTTAGATGGTTTGCGGCCCCGATCGGCTATCGGGCGTCATCCGTCATCCACCGGGTTTCAGGCTCGGAGGTTCACCGTTCAGGGGCTGGGTCAGGCGTTTACGAAAAGGTCTCCCAGCGCCTCTTCCGGATTCGGGAAGGGGCTCTCCTGGGCGAACCGGATGGCGGCGTCCAGCTCGGACTTGACGTCGTCCCAGACGATCTTGGTTTTTTTCTGGGTCAGGAGCTGCTCCTTTACGAGCACCTGCGCGAAACGGGCCAGAGGGTCGTTTTTCTCCTGCCAGGTCGACACTTCGGCCTGGTCCCGGTACTTCTGCGGGTCCCCCTCGAAATGCCCCCGCACCCGGTAGGTTTTGTTCTCGAGCAGGGTCGGCCCCTCGCCCTTGCGCGCCCGGGCAACGGCCGCCAGCATCGCCTGCCGCACCGCGAGCACGTCGTTCCCGTCCACGGAGACCCCCGGCATGTCGTAGGCGCCGGCCCGCTGGCAGAGGTCCCCCAGGGCGCAGGAGTAGCTCTGGGGCGTGGTGGAGGCCCACTGGTTGTTCTCGACCACGAAGACGATCGGCAGGTCCCAGATGGAGGCCATGTTCATGGCTTCGTGCACCGGGCCGCGGTTTGCGGCCCCGTCGCCGAAGAAGACCACCGCCACCTGGTCGGTCTTGCGCAGCTTGATGGAGAGCCCGGCCCCGCAGATAAGGGGCAGCCCCCCGGCCACGACCCCGTTCGCCCCGAGGATCCCGATCGAGAAGTCGGCGATGTGCATGGAGCCGCCCTTGCCCTTGCAGTAGCCGGTCGCTTTGCCGAAGAGCTCGGCCACCATGCGCTTCAAATCGGCGCCCTTGGCGATCAGGTGCCCGTGGCCGCGGTGGGTGGTGGCGACGTAGTCGTCCGGCCGCAGGCAGGAGCAGACCCCCACGCTGGAGCCCTCCTGGCCGATGGAGAGGTGGATGAAGCCGGGGATCTCACCAGCCGCGAAGTACTCGCCGGCCATGGTCTCGAACTGGCGGATCGTGACCATCGTGCGGTACATCGCCAATAACGTTTTTTTGTCTGCCGACATATCAGCTCTCCTTCATTCTGAGATATCCGGTGCTGCAATCCCGCAAACGTAAAAAGGTTCTTCCGCGCCCCGCCGAAGCGACGGCGGCTGCCTATGCCCTCGAGCGTTCGGGGCAAAGCACTTTCATTTCCACCTCCGGATCATACCGGTGCACGGCCGCCATGCCGTCGAACCCGCTGATCAGAACCTCGCAGGTGATCAGCACCGGGCATCTGCCCGCGATCAGATGCCCCCCGTGGGAGCGCCCTGAACCGTCGCTCAGCACGCCGTGCAGGTGGATAAAAAACGCTCCGGACTCGTCCATTCCAACAGTTCCCTGGGAGGAGACCAGCTCCACCGGCCCGGGCAATGCAACGGGGTCGCTGTAGCCTCCCCCCAGACGGTTATCCATGGGCTTGACCACCAAAAACGACGCCCGCTGCAGACTGCCGATACAGGTGGTGATCGCACCGCTGCGGATTCCATGCTCCCGGCACGCATCGGTGATGCCCTCGATCACATCCGTCCCCGGGTGCAGCCTGACCATCACCAGTTTGGAAAGAGTGCCGTGAGCGCAAGTGGTTGTCGCCATCCATCCTCCTCCGTCTCACATGAATCCCGTCACTCGCGGCAACCAAAGAACTATTTCCGGGAAGAAAATGATCAGCAGCAATCCCAAAAACATGAAGATCAGCAGCCAAATGTCCCACCGCACGGTGTCTTCCATTTTGGCACCGCTCAACCGACAGCTCACCATGAGGTTGACCGCCATGGGCGGAGTGAATTGGCCCAAGGCGACGTTGTAGGTCATCATCACACCGAACCATACCAGATCCCAGCCGAAGCTTTCCGCCACGGGCACAAAGATCGGGCAAAAAATCAGAAAGATGGAGATCCCGTCGAGAAACATGCCGACGATCACCAGAAACACCATCAGGATAAACAGGACGCCGAGCGAGCTTCCCCCGCCGAGCGCCACCAATCCTTGGGAGATGGGATCGACGATCCCAAGCGTGCTGCAGGCCCAGGCGAAGACGCTTGCCAGCCCGACCACCACCAGGATGACTGCAGAGGTTTCGGCCGATTCGACCAGCAGAACAAACAGTGCCCTTAGGTTGAGTGATCGATACACTACGAAACCGACGAACAGGCCGAAAACGACAGCCATTACGGCTGCCTCCGTCGGCGTGAACCATCCCGTGCGAAGTCCTCCCAAAATGAGAACCGGCGCCGCCAGAGCCCAGGCGGCATCTTTGAACGACGCCCAGAACTTCGGTCGCGGCAATCCACTATCATCACCACCGAAGTTATGGCGCAGGCTGAGGAAAAGTGCGGGGATGACCAGCATGACGCAGGCCAGGATGCCTGGCAGAATCCCTCCCACGAAGAGGGCCGGCACGGTGGCCGAAGGCACGAGCACGCTGTAAACGATGAAAGCGACCGAAGGCGGAATCAAAATATCCGTGGAGCCTGCAGCCGCTGTAACACTGGCGGCGAATCCGGGCGCATAGCCGGCGCGCAGCATGGCACTCAACATGACGCCGCCCACGGCCGCCGTGCAGGCCGGTCCCGAACCGGATATTCCACCGATGATCATCGCAACCAGAATGGTGATCACCGCCAACGCCCCCCGGCCTCGGCCGATGATGGCCTCTGTGAACCGCAGCAGCCTGCCCGCAACCCCGGCCTTGTCGAAAATAGACCCGGCCAGAACAAACATCGGGATGGCGAGCAGCGGGTATTTGGCGATGCCCGCATAAACGTTTGTGGGCACCGCCATGATCCCCAGATCGGCCAAGGCGATGGCCAGAATGCCGGAAAGCCCCAACGCTGCGGCAATGGGCACCCCGCCGAACATGAGCAGAAAAAAACACCCGAAAAGGAGGCCGGCGAAATGCATCACTCTTTTCTCCTCCAGGCTCGAATCATCACTCCCATGGAGCGCCCGAGAATGGCGAGCGACAGCAGCGGCAGCCAAATGGTATAGATCCACGTCGGAAGGCCCAGCCCCGGCGATGTGACCTCAAAGCGGTATTCATCCCAGGCCATGCGCGTCCCGAAAATGGTCAGTAAAAGAAAGGTGAGGGAAGTCAAGATCGACGCACCCATCAGCGTCCAGCGTCTGGCTTTCGTCGGGAGTTTGTCGACGAGGTAGCGTATGCTCAGGTGCCCCTGCTTGGCCATGACACTCGCCCCCCCCACGAGCGCCATGAAGAGCATCAGAAACACCGAGAACTCCTCCGTGAAAGCAAATGAAAAATTGGTGACGTAACGCACGACCACATTGGCGAATGTGATAAGGCCTAGGATGGCGATAGCAGCTCCGGCAAGGGTTTCTTCAATTCGAACCGGTACGCGGGTCCGAGGCGGAGGCGGATTCGACTGCGGCAGGCATTCCATGGCAACTACACTCCCGTTTCTTTTGTCGACAGCCGCGCCGTAGAAATGGTTTCACAACATAGATCTACGGTTGCGGGCTATGCGCAGGCCGACTCGAAAGCGCAGCAAGGTCGAAGGGTTGTGAGCACGTTCGAGAGCTCTGCAATCCCGCCGTGGCGGGACCCCCAGCCGTTGGACGAGGTTATGAAACCACTTCTAATACTTTTGCGGGCCTGGGGGTTCTTCCGGAACAAATGAAACCGGCGCGCACTCGCCCTTGGCAAGGTGCACGCCGTTTCATTGGTTCACGTCAGGGTGCCGACACGATGGCTACTTGCGTTTGGCAATGGCGTCTTCAGCTTTTTTCACCAACGATTCTCCGATCTGCTTGGCCCACTTGTCGTAGACCGGTTGGGTGGCCTTTTTGAACTCGGCTTTCTGGGCGTCGGTCAGACGAATGACATTGACACCCAGCGCCTCGACCTCCTTGATCCCGGAGTCATCCGGGGGGATCAACCCCTTGCGGGCGGCAATGATATTCTCCTTGGCGGCCTGAACGGCAGCCTCGCTCACGGCCTTCTGATCTTCGGGTTTCCAGCTCTTCCAGACATCCTTGTTGACGACAAAAATCAAAGGGTCCGCCACGTAGCCCCAGAGCAGGAGGTATTTTTGGTTCGCTGCAGCGTGAAGCTTGGCTACGGTGAAGATGGTCAACGGGTTCTCCTGTCCGTCCACCGCACCGCTGGAGAGGGCAGGCACGGCATCGGCCCAGCTCATCTGGGTGGGATTGGCGCCCAATGCCGTAAACGTTTCCAGGAACAGCGGGGAACCCACCACCCGGATCTTCAGCCCCTGAAGGTCCTGCGGTTTGCTGATCGACCGCTTGGAGTTGGACAACTCACGAAACCCGTTTTCGCCCCAGGCCAGGGGAATGGTGTCCTTGCTCTCGAGGATCTTGAAGATCTCCTTGCCGACCTCGCCGCCGGTGAGGGCGTCGATGGCCTTGTAATCCGGCATCAGGAAAGGCATGGAGAAGATGTTCAGCTCCTTGACCTGGGGGGACCAGTTGATGGTGGAGCCGATCGCCATGTCAATGGCACCCTGCCGGATAGCGGTATATTCCTTGGTTTGATCCCCGCCCACCAGGCTTGTGCCGGGGTAGCATTTGATGTTGATGCGGCCGTTGGTTTTCTCCTTGACCAGCTCGGCCCAGCGCTCGCCGGCAATGCCCCAGGGGAAGGGCTTCCCGACCACGGTTGAAAGCTTGTATTCCGATTTATAATCCGCCGCCTGGATCGCCTGCGGAGAAGACCAGGCAACAACCACTGCGAGGACCAGCAAAACCCCGACCATTTTTTTCATGACATCCCTCCTGCATGTGGGTTGATAATTGCCAGAACACGGCCGAACGGGCCGAAATAGTGAGACATGACGTTAGTATAGCGGGTCATCGGTGTCAAGAAATTCATCTCCTCCCTTTCCATTATGAAGTTAACGCTATCAGGAGGGACGGGGGCCGGTGTATCGCGGCAATTACGGCAGCGCTGACGAATACGGCCGGGGTGCTCTCACTCTGCGACGGGCTCCCGCCATCTGGGGTTTGTTGAGCCTTTCAGGTGACGGCATGACTGGCCGGTTGGCTGGGCACCCGGTAGACCATCGAGTTGACGTTCATCCCCGCGCCGACCGAGGCGAAGACGACGATGTCGCCCGGATGCAGCCGGTGGCCGTCCATGTTGCCTTTGAGGATGAGGTCGAGAAGGGTCGGCAGCGTCGCCACCGAGCTGTTGCCGGTCCAGGAGATGATCATGGGCATGATGTCGGCCGGGATGGTTTTGACTTTGTACAGATCGAAGAGCCGCTTGACGATGGCCGCATCCATCTTTTCATTGGCCTGGTGGATGAGGATCTTGGCGACATCGCCGAGGCCCAGCCCGGCGTGGTCCAGGTTCTTCTTGACGACCGCCGGCACGGTCTTCACCGCGTATTTGTAGATGTCATGGCCGTCCATTTTGACGAAAATTTCTCCGCCGCTGCTGCCGGGATTGTAGGATCTGCCCATGCGCAGAAGGAAGGCGTGGTCAAGGGTGTCCGAGCGGGTCAGGTGGGCGAGGATGCCCGCGTCCTCCTCCGTCGCCTCGAGCAGCGCTGCGCCGGCCCCGTCCGAGTAGATCATGCTGTCCACATCGTGGGGGTCCGCGACGCGCACGAGGGTCTCGGCGCCGATCACCAGCGCTTTGCGGGCGTCGCCGGATCGGATGAAATAATCGGCGGTGATCACCCCCTGCAGCCAACCCGGGCACCCGAAGGGCAGATCGAAGGCGACCGCGTAGGGGTTTTTGATCTTCAGCCGCTGCTTCACCCGGGCTGCGATCGTTGGCACCATGTCCGTGCGCAGGTTGTCCGCCTTCAGATCCCCGAAATTGTGGGCGACGATGATGTAGTCGATCCCCTCGCGGTCGACCCCCGCCAGAGCGGACTCCGCAGCGATAGCGGCCATGTCCGTGGTGCATACGTCCGGGGGCGCGTAGCGGCGCTCCTCGATCCCTGTGATCTCGTGGAGTTTCTTGACGATCTCGGGATTGGGGCGCTGCAAACGCCGGCCGTCGGCGTCGTAAAACTCGCGGCCGAGGAAGCGGGTGTTGGGGACCCGCTCGGGCGGGATGTAGCTGCCGGTGCGGGTGATGATCGATCGTTTCATGGTTCTCGCTCGCCTAAATTCAAACGCACCAGGTGTTGATACCGGGTGCGGTAGTGTGCGATAGTAAAATGGGTTTGGGCCTATGTATAGTCAACACCATTGAAGAAAGCAATCCCAATATCGACTGCAGCCATCCGATCGGCCGACCCGACTCGGATCGCAGAGTGTGCCCCATGACCGTTTCGCTGATGGAGATCCGTGGTGGTCCGGAGCTGAAAACCTGGGTCACGTTCCCGCTCGAGCTCTACCGCGGCGACCCTCTCTTCGTCCCCCAGCTGACCGGCGATGAGATCGAGTTTTTCACGCCCGCCAAAAACCCCTCCTTCGGCATCGCCGACACCAAACTGGTCCTGGCATGGCGGCAGGGCCGCCCCTGCGGGAGGGTGTGCGGCATCATCAACCACGCCGAAACCGAGAAGCTGGGCTACCGACGCGGCAGGTTCGGCTGGTTCGAATGCAGCGACGACCCCTCGGTCGCCGCGGCCATGTTGCAACACCTGCAGGCCTGGTTCGCGCGCGAGTCCTGCCGGGAGATGACCGGGCCCCACGGGTTTACGGACCTGGATGCGGAGGGCCTTCTGGTTGAAGGGTTCGAGGCGCAGCCGACGATCTCCGGCAGCTACAACAAGCCTTATTATCAGCGTCTGATCGAAGCCTTGGGTTTTGAAAAACAGATCGACTACATCGAGACGCGCATCGAGTTCCCGCAGCAGTTGCCGCCGCTTTTTCAGATGATAGAAAAAAAGGTTCTGCCGGCCGCGCGCGCCGACGGCTACCGACTGGTGGAAGGGCTGACCAAACGCGCGGCGCAGGGGTATGCCGGCCAGTTCTGGAGAGTGCTGGAAGCCTCTTTCGAGCACCTTTACGGGGTGACCCCGCTCAACAGCGCCCAAAAGGCGTTTTATCAAAAAAAGTATTTCGGCTTCATCGACCCCCGGTTCCTGAGGCTCGTCGTGGACGGCTCGGACCGGCTGCAGGGGTTTTTCCTGGGGCTGCCCTCGCTCAGCCGCCCGTTTCAGCGCGCCCGGGGGCGGCTGTGGCCGCTCGGTTTCTTTCACATCCTGAGGGGCTTCAAACGGTTCGACACGGTCGATTTCTATTTTGCCGGCGTCCACCCGCAGGCCAACTCCAAAAAGGTCTTCCCGCTGATGGCTCTGGGCATGTGGCACGCGTTGAAGGCGGCGGGCGTCCGGTACCTCGAGACCAACCGCGAACTGGAGACCAATTTGGGGGTCGTGAACATCTGGTCCCGGTACCAGGTGGTCAACCGCAGGCGCTCGCGGATATACCGCAAGGCCCTGCCCTCTACGGCCTAAGTACGGGCATGACTCCGGCGGTCATCGTCTCCGGGAGGTGATCTTCACGGTCAGCGTTTCGCGGACCTGCTCGCCATCCAGATTCACCGTCACCTCCAAGCCGTTCTCCCCCTCCGGCAGCGGCCCGAGCGCCGCCTCCCCGTCCGGGGCGCCGCTTCCCAGGCGGGAGCCCTCGCGCAGCGCCTTTGCGGCAATCAGCTCGATGGGGAATATCACCGCGGCCAGCGTGGCGCCGGCCGGCACGACGTGCAGCGGGTTGCGGTGCAGCTGCTTGAGATCCTCCACCTTCATGCCCACCCAACCGAACTGCCCCCTGCGGCGGCCGTCCAGAAGGAAATAGCTGTCGTCCCAGTCCATAGCGAACGGTTTGTCGGATTTATTGGTGATGACGAGCCGGAAGCAGTTGAAGCGCCCCTGCCCGCCCGCCGCCTGAGGCTGAAGGAGTGCATCGAACGCGGCGTGGCTCGCCTGGCTTGCGGGAGGAACGCTCGTATAGACCCTGGCGGTGGAGCACCCGGTTAAAACGACGAAGAGCACCGACCACAAGCAAAGGTATCGCGGCCTCAAACGGAGCCTCCCTGTTCGAGCGCTGAACACCCGATCTGCTCGGCAGCGCCAAAATTTTCTCTCCGGCAACGGAATACCCCCCCCCGCCGCAGCGGCCGCAGCCGGAGAGGGTGCGGCCGGGGCCGGCGGTTCCCCATTTCAACCTGTTTGGCAGCCGGATGGAGTAGCTTTACCACAAACGCACCGGGGTAGCCATGCACGCCGTGCGTTTCGGCTCGCCGATCGTTTCCCGGTCGCAAGAGGCCGCACCGCATGCCGCCGTCGACAAGAGGCGCCGCCCGCTGCGTTCCATGCAGGCGTGCACAAGGCAAGGGATTCAATCGACGGAATGGCACCATCCGGAAAGAGGACCGGGTTGTCTCCTGAAAGGTTCATTGCGTTCAGCCGCGTCACCTATAAGGTTACAGCCTCCTGCCGGGGCCGAGCCGGGTAGTGCTGACCTCTTCGGAAGCCGAGGCGCTGCCCGAGCGAAGCTCGAGCGACCCGGCAGGCTGCTTCAGGCGCGGATCCGGGCCTGAAGCGGCACATCTAAAACATATGATGAAACAGATAGTTAGGATCATCATGGAACAAATTGGGGCAGCGGATGAAGATCGGTTTCAACCGCCGCGCGGAAAAAATGTCGCCCCCGGCGGCCCCAAACGAGGAGCGGAAACTGCTCTGGGTCGAAGCCCTTCCGCGCATGCACCCGATTGGCATGCAACTTGTTAGTCTCCGGGGTGCGGCACCGGCCGTTCTTCCGAAAATCACCAATTGGCCCTGGAATGCTGGAATTCGCGCGAGAGGAGAGCGGGCATGATCGATCTGGGATGGCTTGGCTACATTGAGTTCTCATGGAAGTTCTTTCTGGCGGTAGGCAGCATCGTCCTGATCGACCTGGTGCTGGCCGGCGACAATGCCGTGGTCATCGCCATGGCGGTCAAGAATCTGCAAGGCAAAAAGAGGACCATCGGCATCATATTGGGCTCCGGGGGAGCCATCCTGGTGCGGGTGGTCTGCACCTTCATTGTGGCGCAGCTGCTGGCCATGTCCTTCGTCAAACTGGTCGGCGGGGCCATTGTCATCTGGATCGCCGTCAAATTGCTCACCGAGGGCGCCGGGGAAGAGCACGGAGGCAAAGAGGCCCAGAGCCTCTGGCAGGCGCTCTGGATCATCATCGTGGCCGACATGAGCATGGGCATCGACAACATGCTCGCCGTCGGCGCCGCCAGCCACGGCAATCTCTTCCTGCTGCTCTTCGGCCTGCTTCTCTCGATACCGTTCGTGGTTTTCATGAGCACGCTGCTTGCCGGGCTGATGGACCGCTTCCCGCTCATCCTGTGGATCGGCGCGGCCGTGCTCGGAAAAGTCGGAGGCGAAATGATGGCCACCGACCCGTTCATCGTAAACCTCTTCGGCCTGCCGCACTGGGCGGAGTATGTCTCCATGGCCTTCTTCGTGGGGTTTGTGTGCCTGTTGAGCAAATGGATCCTGAATCGCAAAAGGAGCATCCGCCTGGAGGCCCCGATCCCGGTCGGAGACCTGGCGGTGGCGGTCGAGCACATCCGGCCCGACAGGCAGGAGTAGAGCGCGGTTGCCGCTGACGTCCTTCGCGCGCCGCGAGAGCGGCCGAGAGACTTCACCAGCGCCTCCATTCCCGCCCGCTTGAGGGCCAAACGCCCGCCACAGGCTTCTGTGTCGGGTGTTTTTTTTCTTGCGCAACGGCGCGGGCCGCTCGACTGCCGCACAAAAATGGGTCCACTACCCCGCCGATATGATCCAACCATGTCCGGCCGGGGCGAAAAGAATGCAGAAAGAGGACTGTTCTGCCTCGTCATTTCATGCTAAAAACCTGCAACTCATTCTGAGAGGGAGGAGCTACTTAAATGGGATTCATCGAGATCGCGGCATTGATCATCTTCCTGGCAGCTATCATAGTGGTCATCACGGGCTGGTTCGACAGCGTGGTCGCGGCGCTCATCGGCGTCGTCGCCATGATCTGTGTCGGGGTCATGACGGATGTGGAGGCATTCAACGCGGTCGACTGGAACCTGATCGCCATTCTGCTCTCCATCTGGATCATCTCCGGCTTTTTCGGCAAGTCCGGCGTCCCCGAATACCTGTCGGCCCTGGTGCTGAGGGCCTCGAAGGGGAATGTGGCCCTTTTCGTGACCGGCGTGGGGGCGCTGGCCGGGTTCGTCTCCATGTTGATCGACAACGTGGTGGTCGTGCTGATGTTCGCCCCCGTCATCTTCCACGCCTGCCGGCGCTTCAATCTCACCGCTCTGGAGCCGGTCCTCTTCATGGGAATGTGCGCGAACTTCATGGGGACCGCCATGCTGCTGGGCGACCTGCCGCCGCAGATGCTCCACAGCGTCTCGAAAATCGAGTTCTGGGGCTTCATCTGGCACATGGGCCGGCCCTCTTCCTTTTTCATCCTGCTCATCTCCTATGTCTTCACCTGCGGGTTTTTCTACTGGCGGTTCAGCAAATCCTACAAGGGGCTTTGCGTGGACCTCTCCTGCATGGTGGGCGAGAACCCCCTGAACCACATCAAGGACAAGCCGTTTGCCATCATCTCCTGCACCATCTTTGTGCTCACGATCATCGCCATGGCCTTCCGGGCGTTTTTCGGCTTCCACCTGGGCTTCATCGCCATGTGGGGGGCCCTGGTCATCATTTTGTTTTTCACGATCTTCAAGGAGCGCTTCACGGTGGAGATCCCCGACGTGGAGGAGATCCTGAAGGAGCTCGACTGGCGGGCGGTCTTCTTCTATGTGTCCCTCTTCGCCCTGGTCGGCGGCCTCGAACACGCCGGGGTGATCAAGCGGATAACCGAATTTCTCATCCCGATCATCTCCGGCAGCATGATTATCGGCGCCACGGTCGTTTACTGGGTGACGGCGCCGATCGTCGGCATCGTCGAGCACGACGCCTACATCCTCACCCTGCTCTACGTCATCCGCGACCTCGGCGAGCAGGGGATCAACCCCTGGCCGCTTTACTGGATGGTGCTGTGGGCGGGGACCCTGGGCAGCAACCTGACGATCGCCGGAGCCCCGGCGCTGTTCGTGGCGAAAAGTCTGGCCGACAAGGAGGACAAGCGGGCCAGCACGCTCAGGGAGTTCCTGAGCATGTCGGTGCCCTACGTCATCGTCTCACTGGTCACTTGCTATGTGCCGGCGATGATCGTCTGGGTGCTGCCCTTCGCCGAGTGACGGGAAAGAGCAACGAGGAGGAAGCCGCCCGCTCCGCAGCCGCGGAGCGGGCGGCTCATTTCCGCTATCGGCGGGGCATGCGCCGGTTTTTCGCCTTGGTCTCGGCCTTTGCCGCCGGCTTGCGCTGGAGCACCTGCATCACCGCTTTTACGATGTGCCGGGCAGTGAGGCCGTACTTGTCGATCACCTCCAGATAGGGGCCGGACTCCGCGAAGGTGTCCTTGACGCCCACCCGCTTCATCGGGATGGGGTGTTTTTCGACCAGCAGCTCGGCCACGGCGCTGCCAAGCCCCCCGAAGATGATGTTGTTCTCAACCGTAACGATGGCCCCGGTCTCCCGGGCGGCTCTCAGCACCGCTTGTTCGTCCAGAGGCTTCAGCGTGTGACAGTCGATGACGCGCACCGCGACCCCTCTGCGCGCCAGCAGCTCCGCGGCGATCAGCGCCTGGATGACGAGATCGCGGTTGGCGATAAGCGTCGCATCCGTCCCCCGGCGCACGACCACCGCCCTGCCGATCGAGAAGGGGAAGGACTCGTCGTAGAGCACCGGTACGGGGTCGCGCGTGAAGCTGAGATAGACCGGGCCGTCGTAGGCGGCAGCGGCATGCACGGCCATCCGGGTCGAGGTGGGGTCTGCGGGCGCGATCACCGTCGAGCCCGCGATCGCGCGCATGATCGACAGGTCCTCCTGGGCCTGGTGGGTCACCCCGTCCGGCCCCGGGGTGATCCCGCTGTGGCTGGCGGCGATCTTCACGTTCAGACGCGGGTAGTGGATGCTGTTGCGCACCATGTCGAGCGCCCGCATGCTGGCAAAAACGGCATAGGTGTTGGCGAAGGGGATCAGCCCCGTGGTCGCCATGCCGGCCGCGGCGGCCATCATATTCTGCTCGGCGATCCCGAAGTTGAACGAGCGCTCCGGGAACTTGGCCGCGAACATCGTGGTCTTCATCGACTTGGACACGTCCGCATCCAGGCAGACCACCGCGGGGTTCCGCCCCCCCAGCGCGAGCAGGGCGTCGGCATACGAATAGCGCGTGGGCTCCGCGGCGGCTTTGGCGAAGAGATCCGGAGAGGCCAGCAGCGCCTGGATTTCCGGCAGCACGTAGCGGTAGTTAGATTTCACAATAGCACCTCCTGATCTCAGCGAGCGCCTTGTCGGCCTCGGCCTGGCCGGGGGCCTTGCCGTGCCAGTCGGCCACGTTCTCCATGAAGGAGACGCCCTTGCCCTTGACCGTCTCGGCGATCACGGCGGTCGGCACGCCCTTGCGCTGCCTGGCGGCCTCGAGCGCCGCCACGACCGCCTCCATGCAATGCCCGTCGATGGTCTCCACGTGCCAGTTGAAGGCGCGCCACTTGTCGGCCAGCGGCTCGATGGGCATCTCCTCGTCCACGCAGAAGTCGTTCTGGAGGTGGTTGCGGTCGACG
>JALOOU010000185.1 GCA_025454255.1 Desulfobacterales bacterium
CGTCCGGGTGGTCGATGCGCAGCCCGTCGACCTCACCCGAGGCGACCCAGTCGAGAACAGCCTGGTGAGTGGCCGCAAAGACCTCCTCCCGCTCCACGCGGACCCCGGCCAGCTGGGGGATGTCGAAAAATCGCCGGTAGTTGATTTCCCGGTTGGCGCGGCGCCAGAAGGCGAGCCGGTAATATTGAAGATCCAGGAAAGCGGCGAGACGAACGGGGTCCGCGTTGATCGCGCGGATCGCTGCTGCCAGCGACGGGCGTTGCGCTTCCCGGTCCGGCCGCCGCACCCCGTCGGCCGGCGCATCCGCCTCCGGGGGGCCGCCGGCAACCAACTGCAGCTCGCGCAGCGACTCGGCGGACACCGGGAATTCGTGTTCGAAATAGCGGACCGTGATCTCATCGCCCTCGCGGTAAAGCCGGATCTCTTTCAGCTCCAGGCAGCGCGTGAGCTCGTCCCCCAGCACGGGCAGCAGAACCTTGCCGCGCAGCGACGGCTCCGGGGAATCCCAGCGGATGTCGAAGAAACCGGCGTAGCGGCTGCGGGGGCCGCGGGCGAGGACGTCCCACCACCAGCGGTTTCGCCGTCCGGCCGTCGTCATGTGGTTGGGCACCACATCCACGACCAGCCCGATGCCGCCGGCGGCCGCTGCCCGGCAGAGGCGTACGAAGCCCTCCCGGCCGCCGAGGTCGGGGTTCACCTCGGAGGGGTCCGCCACGTCGTAGCCGTGCGGGCTGCCCGCTGCGGCCGTGAGGCAGGGAGAGAGGTAGAGATGGCTGATGCCCAGGCGGCTGAAGTAGGGCAGCAGGCCGGCCAGCCGGTCAAAGGACATCCCGGAGCCGAGTTGAATGCGATAGGTGGCGAGCGGGGTCAGCACCTCGTCGGATGCCATTGCAGGCTTCCTTACGGGCGGCTCCGGGCCGAAGGGGCCGAGAGCAGCTCCGTGTAATAGGCCAGCGTCTGCCGCGCGATCGCCTCCCAGCCGAAGAGGGTTTGCACGCGGCGGCGGCCGGCGGCACCCATCTCCCGGCGCTTTTCCGGGGCGCGCAACAGGTCGTTGACGGCCGCCGCCAGATCCCGAGCGTAAAGATTCGGCCGCCGGGGTTCCGGGTCGCTGCGGCTCACGGGTTCGAAGGGCACCAAGATCCCGGTGCTTCCGTGCAGCACCACTTCGGGGATCCCGCCCACGGCCGCGGCGACCACCGGGGTGCCGCAGGCCATCGCCTCCAAATTGATCAGGCCGAACGGCTCGTAAACCGAAGGGCAGACGAAAAGGGCGGCATGGCTGTAAAGCACGACCAGGCGCTCCGCCGGGACCATCGCTTCGATCCAGACGATTCCCTTGGAGCGGCCGGCTCGGGCCTGCTCCACTTCGCGGCGCATCTCCTGCGCGATCGCCTCCGTGTCCGGCGCTCCGGCGCAGAGCACGACCTGAACCCCTTGGTCGATGTGCCCCAGCGCGCGGACCAGGTGGATGATCCCCTTCTGACGGGTGATCCTGCCCACGAACAGCACGTAGGGGGTCAGCGGGTCGATGCCGTAGTCCGCGAGCAGATCGGGCTGCAGCCGCTGGCGGTACCGGTCGGTATCGATGCCGTTGGAGATGACCCGGATCTTTTCGAGTGGGGGGCGGTAGAGATCGGTCAGATCGTTTTTCATGCCTTGCGAAACGGCGATAATCCCGTCGGCGTTTTCGATGGCGGTCTTTTCCAGCCAGCTGCTGACATCATAGCCGGCACCGATCTGCTCCCGTTTCCAGGGCCGCTTGGGCTCCAGCGAATGGAGGGTCACCACTAGGGGAATGTTCAGCAACCGCTGCAGGAGGCATCCGGCCAGGTAGGTGTACCAGGTGTGGCAGTGCACGATATCGGCGGCGTCCGCCCGGGCCGTCATGGCGATGTTGCGGCCCAGCGTGTCGATGAGCCTCCGGTGGGCGCTCGCGGCGCCGAAACACGCCGACATGTCGCCGATGCCGGTCACGGCCGGATGGGCGGCGACCTCCCTCTGATCGCCGAAGCACATCACCTGCAGCGCGTGCGCCTGCCCGCTCAGCCGCGCGAGCTCGCGGCAGAGGTGCTCCACATGAACACCGGCGCCCCCGTAGACATGGGGGGGGAACTCATTGGACAGCATCAAAATTTTCATCGGCGGCCTCCCGCGGGGTGAAGTTCACCCGACGCTTCGGTGGTAAACGGTTTTCGGCGATTTGTAAACAGCTCCTAGCAGGAAAGCCGCCGCGTACGCGGCAGCCTCGGCCGATAAAGAAATCGTTGACAGATATGGCAATACAACTCAAAGTACCATCGGAGTTCCCCGAGCTCCGGAGCGACTGAATAACATGGGGGGAGATCGGCCATGATAAATCCACGCCTCTGGGCCTGTGCGTTCCTGCTCGCCCTGGCGGTCATGCCCACAGCGGGCAGGGCGCAGAGCGCCTACGTGTCGGATGAGTTTGAAATCACCCTGCGCAGCGGCCCCGCCGGAGACCGCAAAATCATGGCGCTGGTCAAGAGCGGGACCCCGCTGGAGATCCGGGAAAAACAGGATGAATGGTCCCTCGTGCGTCTGCCCGACGGCAAGGAGGGCTGGGTGCTCAAC
>JALOOU010000054.1 GCA_025454255.1 Desulfobacterales bacterium
TCTGCTTTCGGTCTACTGTGTGGGCTGGGACCTGATGGACCTGCTGCGCCAGGGGTTCAAGGGGGTCGAGGGCAAAGTCGAAAGCTCACCGCCCATGCATCTGCGCAGCGCCCTGGGGCAGATCGTGAACTTCTTCTACACGCTCCAGGGGGAGGCCGCCGGCGCCCAGGCCATCTCCAACTTCGACACCCTGCTCGCCCCCTTCGTGCGCGCCGACCGGCTCGCGTACAAGGAGGTCAAGCAGGCCCTGCAGGAGTTCATCTTCAACATCAACATCCCCACAAGGGTAGGATTTCAGACGCCATTTACGAATATCACCCTCGACCTGACGGTGCCGGCGACCCTCAAGGACCAGCCGGTGGTGGTCGGCGGGCGCGAGCTTGCCGAGACCTACGCCGACTTCCAGCCGGAAATGGATGCGATCAACCGGGCCTTCGCCGAGGTGATGATGGAGGGGGACGCCAAGGGTCGCGTCTTCACCTTCCCGATCCCGACCTACAACATCACGGCCGATTTCAACTGGGAGAATCCGACCCTCGAGCCGCTGTGGAAAATGACCGGGAAGTACGGGATCCCCTATTTTTCCAACTTCGTCAACTCGGACATGTCGCCGGAGGATGCGCGCTCCATGTGCTGCCGGCTGCGCCTCGACAACCGCGAACTGCTCAAGCGCGGCGGGGGGCTGTTCGGGGCCAACCCGCTCACCGGTTCCGTCGGCGTGGTGACCATCAACCTGCCGCGCATCGGCTTCCTGAGCGACGACGAGGAGGCCTTTTTCGCCCGCCTGGGCCGCATGGTGCGCCTGGCGGCCGACAGCCTGTCCATCAAACGCAAGGTGCTCGAGCAGTTCACCGAAAAAAACCTCTATCCCTACTCCAAGTTCTACCTGCGTGAGATCAAGAACAACAGCGGCCTCTACTGGAAGAACCACTTTTCGACCATCGGGATCATCGGCATGAACGAGGCCTGCCTCAATTTCGCGAACAGCGACATCGGCACCGAGCAGGGGCAGCGGTTTGCCCTGCGCGTGATGGATTTCCTGCGGGAGGCCATCGCGGGGCTGCAGGAGGAGACCGGAACCTTGTTCAACTTGGAGGCGACCCCGGGCGAAGGCACCTCGTTCCGCTTGGCCATGTTGGACCGCAGCCGGTTTCCGGCCCTGCGCAGCGCCAACGATCCGGCCGTCCGGGCCCATGGAGCCGCCCCGTATTACACCAACTCCAGCCAGCTGCCGGTGGGCTACACGGAGGACCTGTTCGAAACCCTGCGGCTTCAGGACGACCTGCAGTCCAAATACACCGGCGGCACCGTGCTGCACATCTTTCTGGGCGAGCAGGTCAAGGACACCGGCGCCGTCCGCGCCCTGGTGCGCAAGATCGCCAACCGCTACCGGCTGCCTTATTTCACACTGACACCGACCTTCAGCGTCTGCCCCACCCACGGGTATCTGGAGGGCGAGCAGCCCTGCTGCACCCGCTGCAGCGATACGACCGAGGTCTACTCCCGCGTGGTCGGCTATCTTCGCCCGGTGGCCCAGTGGAACCCCGGCAAACAGGCCGAGTTCAAAGACCGCAAAAACTACCGGGTCGCCTCCTGACCCGCGCGCAGAGGGCCGCGAGCCGGCAGGCGAGGATGCGGCAAGCCGCCGCCCGGCGCGCGCGGGAGCTGCGCGCGCAACCAGGCCACCACCATGCATATCGGCGGGCTCCAGAAACACTCCCTCATCGACTATCCCGGCAAGCTCGGCTGCGTGCTCTTTCTGACCGGCTGCAATTTCGCCTGCCCCTATTGCCACAACCCCCAGCTGGTCGGGCCGCCCGGCTCGCGGGCGGCCGCGCTCAGCATCGAGGAGGTGCTGCTTTTTTTAGAGACGCGCCGGGGGCTGATCGAAGGGGTGGTCGTCTCCGGCGGGGAGCCCACGCTGCAGCCCGGGCTCGCGGATGCCTGCCGCCGGATCAAATCCATGGGCTACGCCATCAAGCTCGACACCAACGGCAGCCGCCCGAAGGTGATCCGCCGGCTGGCGGCCGAAGGGCTGGTGGATTACCTGGCGCTGGACGTCAAGACCGAGCCCGAGCGCTACCCGGGCAGCATCTGCCGCCGTTGCGAAGCCGAGGCGGT
The DNA here is from genome assembly GCA_025454255.1 of Desulfobacterales bacterium. Classification (GTDB taxonomy): domain Bacteria; phylum Desulfobacterota; class Desulfobacteria; order Desulfobacterales; family SpSt-501; genus SpSt-501. The sequence goes on from JALOOU010000054.1 coordinate 2,122, forward strand.
CATCGAGAGCATCCGGCTGGTGATGGAATCGGGGATCGACTACGAGTTCCGCACCACCTGCGTAAAACCGCTGGTCACCCCGCAGACCATCGAACCCATCGTCCGCCTGCTGCGGGGATGCCGGCGCTATGTCCTGCAGCCGTTCAGGGCCGGGACCATCCTCCGGCCCGATTTCTTCGGCGGGATCGACCCCTGCGCCTCGGCCGAGGAGATGGAGACGCTCCAAAAGATCGCCGCCCCATGGGTCGAGCAGTGCATCCTGCGATAGACCGAAGGCCTCTCCCGCCATCCGCGAATAGCGCCGCGGCGGGCGGCCGAAGAAAAAATCTTGTCTTCGGCAGACAGCCATGTTAAGCGCAAGGGCTGAAATGTCTAAGCGGTTAGGGCCGGGAGCGAGCGGTGGCACGGGGCCCACGGCGTCTTTTGCATGGCGCCACGCCTGAACGGTTCAAAGGAGGGCAGTTTCATGGATAGCGGCGGCAAATTCCTGACATTCACCTCGATCTTCATTCTCGCGCTGATCCTGCAAGGGCTCCTGATCATCGGCGAAACACGCGAAACTCCCGAAAAAGCGGCCATCGAGTTCTCGCGGGCCTATTTCTGGCTCGACCCCGCGATGGCGGAGCGCCTCTGCAGCGGTCTCGCGCGCACGGATCAATCCGATCCGATTCAGGCTTATCTGCAGCGCATCGGCGATGACGCGCGCTCCAAGGGATACGGCCTCGACTACATGAAGCAGGAGCTGTACCAGATCGAAACCCGGATGCTGCGGCAGGAAGGCCGGGAGGCCGAGGTCCTTCTGACCGCCACCCGCAAGCGCGCTATCAATCCCGTTTTCGGCGCGGTCGGTGAATTTTTTGCCTTGACCACGCCCCACCGCGTCGAGGCGACCCTGCTGCTGCTCCAGGAAGAGGGGCGCTGGAAAGTCTGCGGAAGCCCCTTCGCCCTGAAAGACAGCTGAACGGCCCCCCCTGCCCGCCGGCGCCGCCCGGAAGAGGTCGGCGCCGTGGCCCGTAATCGGCGGGCGCGACGTTTGGCCCGACGCCGGCACGCGACCGCCCATGACCGACGTGACGCACTTCTACCTGGCGCTGCGCGAGCGGGCGCGCCAGATTGTCTCCCGGCTGCCCGAGCCTGATTTCTATCGTCAGGAAGCCGCTGCGCTGAGCCTTTCCGAATCCCTCTTTGAATCCACCCCCTGCGTCGCAGAGCTGCGTGCCTCCGTGGCCGACCTGCTGGAGGATGACTTCGGCCACGGCATGCTGCACGCACGCAAGGTGGCCGTCGAGGCCGGGGCGCTGGTCCGCATCGAAGGCCCGGCCGGCGGCATCGCCGGCCGGGCCTTGACGCGGCAGGTCTGCCTGGCCCACTGCGCCGGTTTGCTGCACGACACCCGGCGCAAGCAGCCGAACCACGCCGAAGAAAGCGCGCGGCATGCGCATCGGCTGCTCTCCTCCCGCGCCTTCACTCCCGCGGAAATCGCCGACATCTGCGTCGCCATCCGCAACCACGAGGCCTTCAAGCCCACCGGGGCCCTCGAGACACGGGAGGCCGCCCTGCTCTCCGACTGTCTCTACGATGCCGACAAGTTCCGCTGGGGGCCGGACAACTTCACCGACACGCTCTGGGCCATGGCGGTCTTCACCCGGCCCTCGCCCGCAGAGTTCATGCGCCGCTATCCGCGCGGGATGGAGGGCCTGGCGCGGATCAAGGCCACCTTCCGCACTCCGGCCGGAAGGAAGTACGGACCCCAGTTCATCGACATCGGCATCGCCGCCGGCGAGGCCCTGCGCCGGCTCATGGGGGAGGAATTCGCCCGGGAGCCCCTCGATTCAAATTGACACCCTTACGGTCTTTCTCTATAGTGCTTCCATTTGGCACCGTGCCGCCGATCTTTCCCAAACACGCAGAGAAAGGAGATGGCGATGAGCCCAACCCCGGCGTGGTCCACGCCCCACTGGCCCGAGGGAGTACCGCACACGATTTCCGGCTACGAGAAACCTCTGTTTTCCGTTTTGGATGACTCCGCCCGGGAGTTCCCCGACCGCGTCTACACGGTGTTCAGCGGCGCCGAGCGAACCTACGCGCACGTCAAGGAGACGGCCGATAGGGTCGCCAATTTCCTGAATTCACGGGGTCTGGGCAAGGGCGACCGGGTCGCCGTCTTCCTGCCGAACCTGCCGCACTACCCACCGATCTACTTCGGAATCCTCAAAGCGGGCTGCGTCTGCGTCACCTGCAACCCCCTCTATACCGCCAAGGAGCTGAACTTCCAGCTGAAGGACTGCGGGGCGAAGGCCGTGTTCTGCATGGACCACCCTCAGTTCTACCCGACCACGCAGAAAGCCATCGAGGGCACCGGTGTCAGCACCGTGGTCATCTGCGGAGTGAAATCCTACCTGCCCAAATTGAAGGGAATTCTGGGCGGACTGCTCGGCAAGATCCCCAAGGCCGGTTCCTATGCGCCGGGACACCTGTTTTTCGATGAGGTCGTCGCCGCCGCCAAACCGCAGCCGCCCCAGCCCGCGGTCGATCCGGTGCAGGACGTGGCCCTGATCGTTTACACCGGGGGCACGACCGGCGTTCCCAAGGGCGCCTGCCTGACCCACAGCAACCTGGCCGCCAACCTCACCGCCATCGACACCTGGATGCGCCTGGTGCACGAACCCGGCGCGGCACCGGAGTGCCAGCGCCGCGGGGGGTTTCACACCTACCTCGGCGTGCTGCCATGGTACCACATCTTCGGCATGACCTGTGCCATGCTCTCGGCCTGTGCCAGCGGCAGCCGCCTGATCTGCGTGCCCGACCCGCGCGCCGGGAAACCGCCCTTCACCGAGGTGCTGAAAATCGTCCAGAGCCTGCGCCCGACCCTGATGCCGGCGGTGCCCACGCTGTTCATGGCCTTCCACAACCATCCGCTGCTCGAGCAGTACGACCTCACCTCCTTCATCGGGTGTTTTTCCGGCGGGGCGCCGCTGCCGCCGGAGGTCTGCCGGCGCTTCGAGGAAAAAACAGGCGCCGTCATCTTCGAGGGCTACGGCTTGAGCGAAACATCGCCGGTCGCCGCCGCCAACCCCACCAACACCCGCCAGCGCAAGATCGGCTCCGTCGGTTTCCCGGTCCCCAGCACGGACATCAAAATCCTGGACCTGGAGAGCGGCCAGCGGGATCTGCCGCAGGGCGAGGACGGGGAGATCGCCGTCAGCGGCCCCCAGGTCATGCGAGGCTACTGGGGCCGGCCGGAGGAGGATGAGAAGGTTTTCCGCACGATCGGCGGCCGGCGCTACTTTTTGACCGGCGACATCGGCCACATCGACGCAGAGGGCTACGTTCTCATCACCGACCGCAAGAAGGACATGATCCTGGTGGGCGGCTTCAACGTCTACCCCCGGGACGTGGAGGACATTCTCTTCCAGCATCCCAAGGTCGCGATTGTCGCCGTGGTCGGAGTCCCCGATCCCAAGAGCGGCGAGGCGGTGAAGGCGTTCATCCAGCTCAAGCCCGGCGAGACCGCCACCGTCGAGGAGATCCAGGAGTTCTGCAAGGAGAACATGACCGGCTACAAGCGGCCCCGATTCATCGAGTTCCGTGACGCCCTGCCGGTGTCCAACGTGGGCAAAGTGCTGCGCCGCGTGCTGCGGGACGAAGCCCGGGCAAAAAAGGCGTAACCACGGGGGCGCATGCTAAACTCCGCAAAGCAATGGACCCAGCGGCACCCTTATGCCCTCACCGGCATTCTTTTCATGGCGATGGTGCTGTTCGGCTGGCGGGAGCTCGGCTGGGGGGAGCGGCAGCTCGGTTTCATGCTGCTGATCTATTTCATCGTCACGCTGGGAATCCGACTGGACGAGATCGCACGTGCCATCGGCGGGGGCGGCACGGACAGCCGGGCCGCCCCCGCCGAGCCGGCCGACCTCTGCGCCCACCTGCAGGACATCAAAGTCCTGCTGGCCGAGATTCAGTCGCAGCTGTCGCGCATGGAACGGCCGGTCGCCGCCCCCCCGGCGGACCCGGTCTCCAAAACCGAGCCGTGAGCACCGGGGCCGGCGGGCGGTTGCCAGGGGGTTAGCGTGCGGCGGCGTTCAACCGGGCGACGGGATCGCTGAAGCTGCACGGCATGACGGCAGCGCACTTGCCGCAGACGTGGGTTGTCGCGGGCAAATCGGCAAAATAGTCCAGACCCGCCTGGTTTTCCTTCAGCTGCGCCCAGCAGCGCCGCCGATCAAAGCCGGCCGGCGTAAGCGCCCCGACGGGGCAGGCCTCCCGGCAAAGCCCGCAGGCCTTGCCGGCCTTGAGCAGGCACGCCTCGCGCGCGGCGACCAGGGGATGGTCGCCCATATCGGCCTCCGTGACAAGGCTCCCCAGCCGGCCGGCGCAGCCGGCGGGGGTGATGAGCATCCGGTGGACCCCGAAGCGGCCGAGGTTTACCAGATGGCCGAGATGTTTGTGCGACCACCGGGCCGTGAGCGTCTCTTCGTTGAAGTTGTGGGTGGCCGGAGTGAGGCCGCACCGGAAACCGTGCGCCGCGAGAACCTTTCCCAGCGCGCGGCCCACCTGCTCAATGAGTTCGTTGGTCTGCACGTAGGACTCCCCCCACTCGCGGCAAGGACGCTCCCCCGGCTGGTTGGCGCGCACCAGCTCCTTGCGAAAGGGCAGGAAGAACACGATCACGGAGTTGGCCGTCGGCAGCAGGTCGCGCGGCCGCCAGTGGTCGTTGGCGGCCATGCGGGGCAGCTGGTCGAAGCGCGCGTCGGCCGGGGCCGCAGCCAGCAGCGGCGTACGCCACCAGCCGGCCGGACCCAACCGACGAGTCTCCGCCGCCACCCGTGCTTGCAGTTCAGCGCGCAGATCAGCGATCGAAACCGTCGGCATCTCCCCTCCCCTGCGATATCCCGTTTCGTTGCAATGCCGGCCCGCCCACGGCGGCCCGGCGGCCGCGCTTTCCGGCAGGCCCGATACGCTATAAACGACGCCGCCGCAGGCGTCAACCTCGCCCCGGCCGCTTTGCGCTTGGCGCCGTCCGCAGAATGGTCTATGCTACCGCCATGAGGTCAACCGTCAGCGTTGGGGCACGAAAGGGGCAGCGGTCATGAAGGCCATCGCAGCGGGGGCTTTGGCAGCGTTGCTGTTGTGCATGGGCTGCGCTGCGGGCTTCGACTTCCGCCGACATGAGCTGTTTACCGAGCGGGCACGCCAATACGGGAAACTCCTGCGTTGGTCGGAGTTCGAGGCGGCGCGCTCTTATCTGGCAAGCGATGCCCAGGGCCGCCAGGCGGCGCTGCCCAAAGAGGTGCGGGTGACCGAGTACGAGGTCAAGCAGCTGATTCTGACCGAGGATGCGCGCAAAGCAGGCCAAACCGTGGAGATCACCTATTTCAAGGAGCGGGACCCGCGGGTCCGGACGCTCACGGACCTGCAGCAGTGGGAATTCGACAGCGACCGCAACGATTGGTTCTTGAAGAGCGGATTTCCCGACTTCAAATGATCCGGCCGCAAGCGCCGCTCGCTGGCAGCCGGGCGGGCGGCCGACCCAGCTCCAAACGGGGCTCCTGTGGCTCAAAATGAAAATCGGCTTCTATGCGCCCTTCAAGCCGCTCGACCACCCGAACCCATCCGGCGACCTGGTCACGGCCTCCGGCCTGGTTGAGTACCTGACCGCTTGCGGGCACCAGGTCGCTGCCGCCAGCTCCCTGCGCTGCCGCTGGATCTACTGGAAGCCTTGGCTGTGGCCGCGCGTCTGGTGGGAGCGGCAGCGCGCGACCCGGCGCTTCGGATCCGGCCGCTGCGATCTGTGGTTCAGCTACCACTCCTACTACAAAGCCCCGGACATGCTGGGCCCGGCCGTCTCCCGGCGCCTGGGGGTCCCCTACGTACTCTTCCAGGGGATCTATTCCACCCGCCGCCGCCGCCAGCCCATCACCCGCCCCGGCTTCGAGCTCAACCGATCCGCGTTGCTGGCAGCCGCGCACATCTTTACCAACAAGCGCAGGGATCACGTCAACCTCAAGCGCCTCGTGCCGGAAGAGCGGATCACCTACATCGCCCCGGGCCTGGATCCGGGCCGCTTCGCCTTCGATCCGCAGGCGCGCTGCGCTCTGCGACGCACCTGGGGCGCCGGAGAGGACCCGGTGATCCTGTCGGTGGCCATGTTCCGCCCCGGGGTGAAGGCCGATGGGCTCGCCTGGGTCATCCGCACCTGCGGCGAACTGGCCCGCCGCGGGCGGCGGTTTGTCTGGGTCGTCGCCGGCGACGGAAAAGAGCGCAGCCGTCTGGAGCGGCTGGCCCGCGAGGAGATCGGCGCCCGCGTTCACTTCGCCGGCCGAATCCCGCGGGGCGAGCTGTATCGGTACTACAGCGCCGCCGACCTTTTCTTTTTCCCTGGCATCCGCGAAGCGCTGGGCATGGTCTACCTGGAAGCCCAGTCCTGCGGGCTGCCGGTCGTCGCTTTCGATAACGCCGGGGTGCCGGAGGCCGTTCAAAAGGACCGCACCGGCCTGCTCGCTGCGCTGGAGGACGGCCGGGCGCTGACCGCCGCCGTCGATCGGCTCCTGTGCGATGCGGGCCTGCGCCGGCAGATGGGGGCGTGCGCCAAAGCCTACGTCCGCGAACGCCATGACCTCGGGAAGAACTACGCGAGGATGGACGCGACCCTCCGCCGCCTAGCGGCAGCGCCCGCGTGCCGGAAGCCGACCGGAAACCCCGCGGGGCAGGGGCCGCGCTGAGCCGGTTTACACCAGCCGGTGCAACTGCTGCAGCATGGCTTCCATCTCGGCACCGCCGAAGCAATAGTGCATCTCCAGAAATTGCCGCCGCAGCGCCCGCGCCTTTTCCTTGACGTTCGCGTTGCGCAGGATGCAGTCGGCCATCAGCTGGGCCAGCTCGGCAAACCCCTCCGGGCCCATCCCGAACCGCGTCATCTCCTGCACGCCCATGCGCAGAGCCCCGGCCGCGGTGAACCCCTCCTCGTCCGGAGCCGCCTGGTAGTTGAGAACGATGTTGTTCTCCTCCAAGCGCCGCGCGATCTCGGCCCCGCGGCCGTAGCCGACCTTGACGATGACCTGGTGGGTCTCGGTGAAGCCGATGCGCGGGTCTCCGGCCACCTCGAGCCCGCAGCTTCTCATCGCCTGCGCGAACGCCTTGGCGTTGGCCAACACGCGGGGCGGGTACTCGTCCTTGAAGTGGTTCATCTCGTAGGCGGCCATGAGCAGCCCCAGCAGCGTGCCGAGGTGGTGGTTGCTGACGCTGCCCGGAAACGTCCGGCGCTGGATGGCCTCCCACAGCTCGAAGCGAGCCTCCTCGCGGGTGAAGCGCACGGCGGCGACGCCGCGCTGGGTGCCGAAAAACGTCTTGTGGGTGGAACCGGTGACGATGTCCGCCCCTTCGCGGAAGGGCTCCTGGAAATGGGGCCCCGCCAGCCCCAGCACGTGCGCCATGTCGTAGAGCAGGACGGTGTCGAGCCCCAGCCCGTCGATCGCCCCCCGCACCTCGCGGACCGGCTCGCGGTGCAGGATCATGCTTTTGCCCAGGATGACGAGCTCCGGGCGATGCTCGTCCAGCAGGCGGCGGGTTGCCTCCACGTCGATCCGGAAGGGGTTGTCGGCCAACACCGGGAAATTGACCACGGCCGGCTTCTCGGAGCGCGCATCGCGCACCACGAAATCCCGCAACGCGCCCATCGGCTGGGCGCTCAGATGTCCGCCCTTGATGATGTGGTGGTTCATCACCTTGCGCAGGCGCCGCTGCTCGCTTTTGCGGTTGGCCCGATTGAGGTAGTCCACCAGGGCGCTGTAGACGGCCATGTTCGCCATCTGCCCGGAGACCAGACGCGTCTCGACCTCGGAGCAGCCCAAGAACAGCTTCAGCTGCTCGACCAGCAAGCGCTCGACCTCGGCGATGAAGTCGGTTCCCTGATAGTAGAAGACCTCTGCCTCCTTGAAGGCCTTGACCGTCTTGTGTTCGGCATACCGGCCGACGGGGTCCATGATGGAGAGGATCCGAACCAGGGCCGAGCTGGTGTTCTCGGAGGGGATCAGGTTGATGGTGTCGTGTTGACGCCACAGCGTGTTCGCAACCGCCTTTTCCACCAACCGGCGCGCCGCGCGGCTCAGCGGCGCAGCCGCGCCGGCCGCGCGGCCCTCCGGCCGCAGCTCGTTCCACAGAATCGGCCGTGCCCGCGGCGGGGCCTCGTTGCGCAGATGATAGGGGACGATGCGCGCCCGCGCCAGCCGTCCGCGGATGTCGATCTCCACCTCATCCCCCGGCGCCCGGTCGCTGTCGAGCAGCGCGAGCCCGATGGCCCGCAGGCCCGTTTCCCCGGTGGGGATGGAGGCAATGCCGGAGCCCGTGTGCTGCCAATAGGGCACCATGGTCCCGCTGGTGACGACGCCCACGGGTTTGCCCGCATGGAACACCGCGCTCCCCGCGCGCGCAATGCCCTTGTCCACCATGGCCACCGCCCGGATCATGCGGGGCAGGTCGCGGATCAGGCTGTAATCGCGCCGCACGATGCGCCGATACGCATCGAACTGACGGGCCAGCGCCTCGCGGCCGATAAAATCCCCTTTCAGCGGCGAAACGCTCACTGCGAAACGCGCCAGGCTGCAGGCGAAGATGGGGATCTCCCGGCCTTCGGGGTCCACCCCCAACTCGTGGCCGTAGAGCGGCAAGGCCGCCTCGAGCCGGAGCGTGTCGCGCGCTCCCAGGCCAACCGGCTGGCCGCCCCCGGCCATGAGCCGGTCCCAAAGGGCGGCCGCCGGCTCACGCGCGATGAACATTTCGAACCCAAGCGGCTCTCCGGTGTAGCCGGTGCGTCCGATCAGCAGACGCTCCCCGCCGAAGGAGGCGATGCCCAGACGGTTGCGCAGCGGTTCCGGCACGCGCCCCTCCCCCACGATCGCCCCCAGGATCTCCTTTGCGGCCGGCCCCTGCAGGCTGATCATGGCCATCGCGAACGTCAGGTCCTCAAGTGCCACCGCCGCGAATGGCCTCCGGTGGGCATGCAAGTGATCCCAATCCCGCTGGCGGTTGGAGGCGTTCACGACCAGCAGGTACTCCTCCGGCAGGAAGCGATAGAGGTAGGCGTCGTCCACAGCGCCCCCGGCCGGGTTGGCGATCATGGTGTACTGCGCCTCGCCCGGCTCCAGCGCGGCGGCGTTGTTGGTCAGAACATGCTGCAGAAACGCCAGCGCGTGTCGCCCATGCACCCGGAATCGACCCATGTGGGACACGTCGAAGATGCCGGCGCGCCCGCGAGTGGCAAGATGCTCCTGGATGATGCCGGCGGGATAGTGGATCGGCATCTCCCATCCGCCGAAATCCACCAAAGCGGCACCCAGCTGACGATGGCGCTCGAAGAGCGGGGTACGCAACAGGTCGGCCATGAGACCCTCCTTGCTGGTCGGGGTTGGCGGTTTCCGGCGGCAGCGGCAGACGGCGCTGCCCGGTGCCGCCGAAACAGGCTCAAACAGCGGCCATCCGCAAACGGCAGCTCTCGGCCCCAGCCGGCGTTCGCGCTCTTCGCGGCCCGCGGCGGCGGTGCAAACCGGCCCCGGCGGCGGCGCTGCGGCCTCGGCACGAGCCGAAATCCGCCCTTGCCGAGTGGCCACTAAACTAAAAATGGCGGCGGCTGTCAAACGCGAGGCCCGGGCCGCTCGACTTTGGGCACGGGATGGTTTATGCATTCACTTGAGGGATTGGGCGGCAGGAGGCGCCGCCATGGCCGCAGCGGCGGCGCATGCCGCCAGTCCCTCCGGCGACCGATGCCCGCAAACGTGCAACCAGGATGGGAGGCTCATATGGCTGTGACCAGTAAGGTCAAGTGGATCGGCGGCAGGCATTTTGTCGGTGTCGACTCGGGAAACCACGCGGTGGTGTTGTCCGGCCAGGCGGACGGAATCGGCGTCAAACCCTCCGAGATGCTTTTGGTCGCCCTGGCCTCATGTTCGGCGGTGGATGTGGTCGAGATACTCGAAAAAAAACGGCTGAAGCTCGACCTGCTGGAAGTCGTCATCACAGGCGAACGCGACCCGCAACCGCCGTGGCCGTATCGCAGGATCCATGTCGTCTACCGGCTGGCGGGTGAGGGTTTGACCGACAAGGCCGTCTCCCAGGCGATTTCGCTCTCCCAGGAGAAGTATTGCTCTGTGGCCGCGACGGTGCGCGGAGTGGCCCAGATCTCGACCGAGCACGAGATCTTAAGTCCGGACACGGCGGCCCCGAGCGCTCCGCCGCCGCGATAGGATCGCCGGAAAATCGGCTTCCAATCAAACAATAACCATCTAAAATGAATATCAATATTGACTTATTTGCCTTATCGGTCTAACATAGAGGGTATATCCGCTGCTACCCGCCCCTCGGGCAGCCTTGATGGAGACACGATGCACGACCCCGAGCCGCCGGTTGGAAAGTACGGCACCACCGCCAAACTTTTCAGCATCATCCACAACTTGCCGCGGGACCAACAGGTCTTCCTGTTGAAGCAACTGGTGGGCAATCGGGTGTCCGAACACCTGTTCAAACTTATCGTGGAAATGTCCGAGGACCAGCAACTGTTGCTGCTGGAGCAGCTCGGAGTCAGCACGGATGTCGAGCTGCCGGAGCGAACGGTCAGGCTGGAAGACATCGAGCCCACCATGCGGGAGAATCCCCGCAAGCAGTGTCTGATCAACGCCGATTATCGCATTCAGGGCAGCAGCTTCAGGAGCTACATCCTCGACATCAGCATCGGCGGGGTTTTCATCGAAACCGACCAAAAAGTACCGGTGGGAGAGACGGTCATGCTGAAGTTCAACCTGCCGACGGTCTCCCAGCCGTTCACACTTCCCGGCAAGGTCGCCTGGAGCGGGCCACAGGGGTTCGGGGTGAAATTCGACATGGTAGCCACCTCGCAGGGGCGCGCCATCAAGGCCTACGTGGACAAACCGGAATGACCGGACCGCATCCGGCGCTTCAATGCCGCCGCCTACCCCATGACGCCTAAACGCCAGAGGCCTGAAACAACGAGGAGCGGACGATGAACGTGCGCGTGTGGTTGGCTTTGGCTGCATTCAGCCTCGCTGGGCTGTCGTCCGCCGCCGCGGATATATACCGCTGGCGCGACGATGCGGGGGGCGTCCATTTTGGAAACCGGCCGCCGACCAATGCGCGGGACATCCGATTGATGTTCAAGGAGATCCCATCCGGCGCAGCGACCGGATCGGAAGCCGCGGAGGGCCAGGCCCCCTCCGTGGAGGCTGTCATCGAGCAATTGGAAGATGAACGCCAACGAGAGTTGGAGATGGCGAAAAAGGCCTCCGAGCAAGACCGCAAGGCCCCCCCCACCCGCGCGGAGATAATCGCCCGCGAAGAGAACCGGCTTAAAACCAAAATAGAACAGCTGGAGCAGATGCCGCTTGAGCAGTTCGGTTCGCAGCGGAACAAGCGGGCCCAGATCGGGTTTTATGAATACCGGCTGCAGGACCTCCAGCGGGACCCCGACGCCTACTTCAGCAACCCCGTCCAGTTCGAAGGCAACATCCCCACCCAGGAAAAGGCCGAAACCAACTGAGGTTTTTTAGGGATTGCCTTTCCCCGGAAAATTCCCTATATATAGATCGGGGACGATGTTCGTCCACTCCATCTAGGGATTTTCAACTTGCCCTAATGCGAAGAACCGCGAGCGCCTCCTCGCCGCAGGCCATTGCGATTGGTTCCGGAAGGAATCGGCGGGGGCGCGCCTGTTTCAAGCCAATCCACGCATAGCCCCCGACGCATGGGGCGTGATAGGAGACCATGACATGGAGGAGCGTGACGACAGCCGCAAGGAGAACTTCGTGATGAGCGGCAAGTATGAGGGCGGCGATCCAGGCAACGAAACCTACCGGTATCCCGCAGAGGAGAAGGGAGCCGGCAAGCGCTCCGTAAAACCGATTCTGATCGCCGGGGCCGGCCTTTTGATCGCTGTGGTCGTAGTCCTGATGTTTCTGTCGGGGGCGCCACGGTCCGCAGAAAAGGACCTGATCAAAGGCATGGAAGCGCGCCTGAAGCAGGTCGAAGAAAAACTCGGCAAATTGGAATGGATCGACACCGGTCTGGCACGCCTGGACCGCAAGGAGAAAGAGCTGGCGGCGCTTTCCGAGCGGATGACCCAGATGGAGTCCTCTCTCGGCCGCCGGATCGACCAACTCGCCAAGGACGCCGCCAAGCCCGCACCCGCCAAAGTCGAAAGCGCCGCACCCCCTAAGACCGAAGCGGCCCCCCCCAAACCCCCGCCGCCTGCGGCTAAAGTCGAAAAGAGTCCTGCCGCCAAGGTGTATGTGGTCCAAAAGGGCGACACACTATACGGCATCAGCCGGCGGCACAACGTGCCGGTCGAGCAGCTGCTCAAGCTCAACAACATGTCCGCCAAAGACCCGATTCGAACCGGTCAAAAACTGACCCTCGGCCCCGCTGCAGCCCGTTAGCCGGCCCGAACCGCGATCGCGCCCCGCCGGCGGGCATTGCGACCGCGGCAGCCCCCTGCGTATCGAGCCTCCGCCATCGCACCGCGGCCCTGATTAACGCTCGCGCCCGCGGCAATGCCCCCCTTTCCGCCGCAGACCATTACTATCGAACCAGAAAATAATAAGTAACGAAGCAATATAAAAAAAACACGATCTTGACATAACGTATTTTAGTTTTAGAATTGTCCCAGCAAGAATGAATTCAACTGAGCGAAAGGAGGGCAATCATGATCTACCGTCGTTTCGTTGGTTTTCCGGGGCTTGAAAACCGCAACCCTTTTTCGGAGATCGAGAACATGCGTCGCCAGGTGGAGCGGTTGTACCAGGGGTTTTTGAGCCCCTATGCGCGGCCGGCGGCAGGCGTTTTTCCGCTCGTCAACCTGACCGAATCCAAGGAGCACTACGCGCTGCGGGCCGAGCTGCCGGGGGTCCGCTCGGAAGACTTGGACATCCAGGCGACCGCCAACACGCTCACTCTGGCCGGAGAACGCAAAATCCCGGAAGAAAAGCAGAGCGCCAAATATCACCGCCGCGAGCGCGAATCGGGTCGGTTCTCGCGCGTCATCACCCTCCCCGGCGAAATCAACCCGGACAAGGTGGAGGCGAGCCTCGTCAACGGCGTCCTCACCGTCGTCGTGCCGAAGGCCGAGGCGTCCAAGCCGCGACAGATCACCGTGCGATAGCCTACGCAAGGAGGGATGACCGATGACAGACAGCAAAGAGATCAAAGTCAAAGAAAAGCAGGAAGCGACGAGCCCGGCGCAACCGACGCTGGAGGGCCTGGTGTTCACCCCCGAGGTGGATATCTTCGAAGACGAGAAGGCCATTACGCTGCTGGCCGATATTCCCGGGGTCAGCCCCGAGATGCTGAACATCGATCTGCGCGACAACGTGCTGACCATCTCGGGAGATGTCGCGCGCATGGACCTCTCCGGGGAGGAGTGGCTGACCCAGGAGTTTGAGACCGGTCGGTACTACCGGCAGTTCACGCTCTCCGAGGTGATCGACCAGAACCGGATCGACGCCAAGCTCAGCCAGGGCGTTCTGCGGTTGAGCCTGCCAAAGGTCGAGAAGGCGACCCCTCGCAAAATAGCCATCAAGGCGGGCTGACCCGCTCCGCGGCCCAGCAACGCCCGGAAGCCCTCTGCGCAGGGTTTCCGGGCATTTTGATATATTAGCCCGTTGGATGCCCGACGTCGAAATGCGGGGAGGGCGACATGCTCAAGAATCTGTACCTCATTCTTGGGGTCGAGCGGGATTCCAGCCAGGGTCAAATCAAAAAAGCCTACCGCAGAATCGCCAAGCAGCTGCACCCGGACACCTCTGCCTGCGGCGCAGACCCGGAGAGGTTTTTGGAAGCCAGGGAGGCGTACGAAATTTTGGCCGACGGCGAGCGGCGCCGGCGCTACGATGAACAGCTCGCAGAGCAGGCGCCGTCGGCGCGAGCCGGGGTCGCCTCGAACGCGGCTCGCCATCGCCCGCGCCCGGTCTGGCAGATGCCATCGCTGCTTCACGAACCCGACCCGCTGCTCGAAGAGCTCTTCTCCTTCAGCACCGCACGCCCCGGCCACCGTCCTCCCCGGCAGCAGGTGTGCCTCGAGGTCGTGCTCTCGCCGCGCGAGTCGCGTGAAGGCGGCCTCTTTCCCGTCTCGATTCCCGTGCAGGAGCCCTGCCCCCAGTGCCGGGGCGCCGCCCGCATGCCACGCTTTTTTTGCCCCGCATGCGGCGGCGCCGGCAAACGCCTCGCCGAGCGGGAATTCGCCTTGGGCATCCCCCCGCGCACCGGCCACGGCACTGCGGTGACACTGGATTTGGAGCCGATCGGTCTGGCAGGGGTCCGGCTGCACGTGCAGGTGCGCGTGGATCCGCTGCTCGCCGAGCAGGAGTGAACCGGAGACGCAGTCACCGCGGGGGCCGTCGGCCCCGGCCTTGCTCCCGCCCGGCTGCCCCAACGGCGGGCGGATGGACATGTACGTTGAGCGGAGAAAGCGGGGCTCAGTTCAGGCGCGAGATCTCCCCGGCGGCGCGGATCTCCGCCGGCAGATCCTCGATCTGAATCACCCCTTCCACGCCCAGTGCGAACGCCCTTTCAATCACATTTTCCAGCTGAATGACGTTTCCGGGCCAGCTGTAGCCGATCAGGTAGTCCATGGCCTCCGGGGCGACGGCATACACTTTTTTGGGATTGCGGGCGTTGAACTGGTTCAGGAAATGGCTGATGAGCAGGCAGATGTCCTCTTTGCGCTCGTTGAGCGGCGGCATCCGGATGAAGACCTCGTTCACCGCAGCCGCCAGCTCCTTTGAAAGGACTCCCTTGCCGACCGCCTCCTGCGCCGACCGGTTGGTCGCGGCGATCACCCGCACCGTTCGGCGGGGGGCCTCGGCCGGCGGCCGCGTCTGCGCGAGCAACCGTTCGGAAAGCAATGCCTGCGCCGGCGTCGGCAGATCGCACACCTCGTCCAGGAACAGCGTGCCGTCTGGAACCAATTCCAGCACCTCGCGGATCCGCTCCCCATGGCGATCCGGCGCCACGTTCTTAAAGATACTCTGGCAGGCGACGGTCATGATCGGCTTGCGGCTGCGCTCGCTGGTGCGATAAATCACCTGGGCGACCAGCTCCTTGCCTGTGCCGCTTTCGCCTTCGATCAGAACGTTCGGAGCCGAGGGCCGCATGCGCTCGATCGTATCGTAGATAGCCTGCATCCGCGGGCTGATGCCCACCAGGGCCTCGTACCGCGCACGCTCCTTGACTCGGCCCTTGAGGACGATCTTCTCGTGCGTGAGCTTCTTTTCGTCCAGAATCCGGTCGATCAGGATCTTCAAGACATTCAGTTTAAACGGCTTCTGCAGGTAATCGTAGCTGCCGGTCTTCATCGCCTGGATGGCGGACTCCATGGAGCCGTGGCCGGTTACGATGATCACCTCGGTCTCCGGGCGGCTCGCCTTGATGGCCGACAAGAGCTCCAGGCCGTCGATATCCGGCATCTTGATGTCGGTGAAGACGATCTGGTAGGGCTTGTGTTTGATCCGCTCCAGAGCGGTGAGGCCGTTGTCGACTGCATCGACCCGGTACCCGGCCTCGGAGAGGTACTCCCGGACGATGTCGAGGATGCCGCGATCATCGTCCACGAAAAGAATGTCCGCATCATGCATGGATGGATCCTTTGCGCCGCAGGGTCATTTGTCTTTCGACGGCTTCTCCAGGCTGTAGCGCTTGATTTTCTCGACCAAAGTGGTGCGTTTGATCTGAAGCAGCTCCGCCGCACGGTTCTTCACCCAATGGGTCTTCTCCAACGCGCTCAAAATGAGGGTTTTTTCAAACTCGGACACGGCCGTCTGGAAGGGCAGGCCCTCTGCGCCGGCCGGCTGGGCATCTGACGGCATGCGGGCCGGCTCCATCTTCTGAGCCATTTTCGGCGGCAGGTCCTCCGGCAGCAAGCAGTCGCCGTCTTTCAGCACGACGATGCGTTCGATCAAATTGCGCAATTCGCGCACGTTTCCCGGCCAGGGGTAGTCCACCAGCTGGTGGAGGGCCGCCGGTGCAACGCTCATCACCGGCTTGCGGTTCTTCAGGGCAAAGTCAGCCAGAAAATGGGCAACCAGGATGGGGACATCGGTGCGGCGCTCCCGCAAGGAGGGCAGCGTGATGGGAATGACATAAAGCCGGTAGTAGAGGTCCTCTCGAAAGCGGCCCTTCTGGACCTCCTCCTCCAGGTCACGGTGGGTGGCGGCGATGATGCGCGCATCGCTTTTGATGGTTTCGTGACCGCCGACCCGCTCGAACTCGCCCTCCTCTAAAACGCGCAGCACCTTGATCTGGAGGTCGGCGCTCATGTCGCCGATTTCGTCTAAAAAAATGGTGCCGCCCTGGGCCATCTCGAACTTTCCCGGTTTGTCCGCCACCGCCCCGGTGAAGGCCCCGCGGCGATAGCCGAAGAATTCGCTTTCGAGAAGCCCCTCGGGCGTCGACCCGCAGTTGATTTGAATGAACGGTTTGCCCCGCCGCGCAGAGCATTCATGGATGGCGCGGGCGATCATCCCTTTGCCGGTGCCGGTTTCGCCGTTCAACATGACGGTCGTATCGCTCACCGCCACCTTCTCGACGATCCGGAAGATGTTTTTCATGGACTGGCTTTGGCCGATGATCTCTTTGAAAGCCGCCGTCGGCGGGCTGATCGGGATGATTTTGGTGGGGGTCAGATTTGAGCCGCTCATGGAATTTGCCCCGAGGGTGAACGTTGCCGGTGGCATTTCGCCCGAATTTTTGATACCAGCTTTCATTGCAAATCGCAAACAGTTATTTCAGATGCTGTGGTTGCCTGCCCATGACGACACAACTGGTGGTCGGTGTACGTGAATTAGTGGAGTTCGTGCTGCAAAGCGGCGATTTGAAGAGCGAGTTCACGGGGGCCTCCCGCGCGGCCGATGCCATCCGTATTCATCAAACGATCCAAAACAGCCGGCCCCCCGGATACGTGCCGGAGGTCGGCATCTTCCGCCGGGTGGAGTTCCCGGGCGTAGCGCTCTCCATCACCGGTCGGATCGACGGGGTGTATGAAGACCTGGCCGTGCCGGTCATAGATGAGATCAAGACCACCCGGCGCAACCCCGAAGAGTGCCTGCACGAGGAAAACCCGCTGCACTGGGGCCAAGCGAAGGTATATGCCTTTCTCTACGCTGCGGAGCGAGGGCTGGCCGAGATCGGGGTCCAGTTGACCTACGCGCGGCTGGACTCGGGCGGCATTCGGGAGGTCCGGCGCCTCCACTCCGTGGCCGAATTGCAGCTGTTTTTCGAAGGGATCGCCGCGCGCTACCTGGAATGGGCGGCGCTCATCGGCGCTTGGCGGCGCCGGCGGGATGATTCGATTCGCGGGCTCGCCTTCCCCTTTGACGCCTATCGGCCGGGCCAGCAGGCGATGGTCGACGCCGTTTCTCAGACCATCCAGAATTCCGGCCGCATCTTCATCCAAGCCGCCACCGGCATCGGCAAGACCATGGCGGTGCTCTTTCCCGCCGTCCGAACCATCGCCGCGCGCACCTCCACCAAGGTATTCTACCTGACCGCCCGCACCACCGGCCGCCTGGCCGCCGAAAAGGCGCTCGACGAGCTGCGCACGCAGGGGCTGCGCCTAAAAAGCCTCGCCCTGACCGCAAAGGAAAAAGCCTGCTTCAACCCGCAGGCCGCCTGCCGCCCCGAGGAGTGCGGTTTCGCCCGGGGGCACTACGACCGGCTGCCCGCCGCCCGCAGCGCCATGTTCGCCGAAGATGCCTGGACGCGGGAGGCCGTGGCCGCCACCGCGCAGCGGTTCCAGGTGTGCCCCTTTGAATTTGCGCTCGATCTCTCGCTGTGGGCCGATCTGATCGTCTGCGACTACAACTACGCCTTTGACCCCAAGGCCTTTCTCCGGCGCTTTTTCGTGGAGGAGGCGGGCGACTACACCTTCCTGGTGGACGAGGCCCACAACCTCGTCGACCGATCCCGGGAGATGTTTTCGGCCGAACTGAGCAAGCGGGCCTTCCTGGACCTGCGCCGGGCCGTCAAGGAGGCGCTGCCGGCGGTTTACCGTCAGTTGGGCAAAATCAACGCATGGATGATCGCAGCCCGCAAGGGCGCCGATGCCGTCGGAGGGCCGACGGCCGAGCGCAGCGCGCCCGAGCCGCTCTATCCCCTGCTGCGCGACTTCATGGCCGCAGCGGAGAAGTGGCTTGAAAAAAACCTGGCCTCGGCCTTTCGTGAGGAACTGCTCGAGCGCTACTTCGAGGCCGGAGGGTTCCTGCGGGTGGCCGAAAGGTTCGACGAGAGCTACGCCGCCTGCTACGACCCCTCGCCCGAGGACCTGCGGGTAAAGCTCTTCTGCATCGACCCTTCCCGGCAGATCGGCGAGGCCCTGAACCGCTGCCGATCGGCGGTGTTCTTCTCCGCGACCCTCACCCCGCTCGACTACTTCCAGACCATGCTCGCCAGCGAATCCGCTGCAGCCATGGCGCTGCCCTCGCCGTTTCCGGCCGAAAACCTGGCCGTGTTCGTGGCCGACCGGCTCTCGACCTACTACCGCCACCGCGAACGGACCCGACCCGAGATTGCCGGCCTGCTCAACCGCCTGGTGCGGTTGCACCGCGGCAACTACCTGCTCTTCTTCCCCTCCTACCAGTACCTGCGCATGGTGCTTGAGCTGTTTCCGTCCCCGGAGCCCGACATTGATCTCATCGTGCAGGCGCCGGGCATGGGCGAGCGGCAGCGGGAGGAGTTTCTCGCGCGATTCCAAACCGATTCGCCGCGCACGCTCGTCGGATTCGCCGTGATGGGCGGCATCTTCGGGGAGGGGATCGACCTGGTCGGCACGCGGCTCTCCGGCGCCGCCGTTGTCGGGGTCGGCCTGCCGGCGATCTGCCTGGAGCGCGAGCTGATCCGTGAGCACTTTGCCGCCCGTCTGGAGCAGGGCTTCGAGTACGCCTACATGTACCCGGGCATCAACCGCGTGCTGCAGGCGGCCGGCCGCGTCATCCGCACCGAAACCGACCGCGGCGTCGTGCTGCTGATCGACCAGCGCTACGCATCGCCGCACTACCGCGCCCTGCTGCCGGCGCCGTGGCGGCCGGTAAGCATCGGCGACGAGGCCAGGCTCGCCGACCCGCTGCGCGTTTTCTGGGGTGAGACGTAGGCTGCCGGCCGGAGCCGATTGACTTCGCATGCCTTTTTGAATATGAATCGCTCAGGGATGCCTGAGGATGTTGCGCTCACGAAACCAACCGATCGGGGAAACGACATGAAACGGCTCCTTCAGGCTGCGGTGTTCGTGCTGGCCCTCGCCTGGGTCTTCCCGGTTCAGTCCCAGACCCGGATCTACACCTGGACCGATGCCAAGGGCCGCATGCATCTCACCGATGAGCCGCCCCCGCCCGGAACCAAACTTCACGAAACCGTTGAAACCCAGCCGATGACGCCGGCTGAGGCTCTAGACGACCAGCAGCGCCAGCAAGAGCGAGTCCAGACCCGCCGGGAGGAAGAGCGGCGCAGCGAGTTGGAGGAGGTCACGCGTCGGGCGCGCGAGGCGGACGAGCAGGCGCGGATCGCTGTGCGTCGGGCGGAGGAACAAACTCAGCGAGCGCTGGAAACCCGCCGGCGTTTCGGAAACTCGCCCTCGCGACGGGAGCAGTTCAAATACCGGATCCGCGAAGAGGAGGAGAAAGCCGCCCAGCTCCAAACCGAGGCGCAGCGCGCGGTCGAACGCGCCAGGCAGCTGGGCGAAGAGGCCCGCAACGCAATCGCTCAGGCCCAACCGACCCGGCCCTGACCGCGACCGACCCACCCCTCTCATTTTTATGACGAAGTCGAGTTGCCGATGAACAACGTGGTCCGTGACTGGCTCCTCGCGAGCCGCCCCTGGTCGTTTTCGATGACGGCCATCTCCGTCGGCGTCGGCAGCGCTCTGGCCGCCATGGAGGGCTCTTTTTCCTGGCCGCTCTTCGGGCTTGCGCTGATCGCCGCCGTGCTGATGCACGCGGCGAGCAACCTCATCAACGACTACGACGACGTTCGCTCCGGGGTGGACGACCCGCAGGTGCCGACCGCCCGCTACCGGCCGCATCCGCTGATGGAAAAACGGCTGGCTCCGCTGCAGGTCCGCAACACGGCCTATGCGCTCTACGCGCTCGCGGCCGTGATCGGAATTTTCCTCACCCTCACCTGCGGGCCGCTCGTGCTCTGGCTGGGCCTCATCGGCACGACGGCCGGAATCACCTACACGGCGCCGCCCCTGAATTACAAGTACAGCGCCCTGGGCGAATTTTCGGTGTTCCTGATGTGGGGGCCGCTGATGGTGACAGGCGCCTATTACGTCCAGCGCCAGGCCGTGAGCACCGACGTTCTGCTCATCTCCATCCCCTTCGGAGTGCTGGTGGCGCTCGTTCTGCTCGCCAACAACATCCGTGACATCCGCTACGACCGCAGCAAAGGCATCCAGACCCTTCCGATCGTCCTGGGCCAGCGCAGGGGAATCAGCCTCTACCTGGCGCTCATCGTAGCGGCCTACGCCGCCGTGGCCGCCATGTCTCTGCTCGGCCCGCTGAAGCCCTGGTCGCTGATCGTGCTGTTCTCAGCGCCCCTGGCGGTGAAGCTCCTCAGACAGATGGCGCACAACGTCCCGCTCGATGCCGACGCGCAGACGGCCAAACTCGACACGGCCTTCGGCCTGCTGCTGGTCATCTCCCTGCTGGCGGGGGTCTGGGTGTGAACGCGCCCGGGTTTCGACCTTGGCCGCTGACGGCCATGGTGCTTCTGGCCGCCCTGCTGTGGTTCATCACCTTCGCGCTGCAGTGGACCTCCTTCTGGATCAAGATTTCGCTGTCCGCCTCTCTGTTGGCGGCCGTCTCGCTCATCCTTCAGCCCATCCGCCGCGAGGAGTTCCATTTCGATTTGCGCGCCGTTCTCCTCGGCCTTGCCTCGGCCGCGCTTCTTTATGTCATTTTTTGGTCCGGCCGGGCCGTTGCGATGGCCCTTTTCGATTTCGCCGGCCGCCAGATCGGCATGATCTACCACAAAGGCGACGGCACCCCGCTGTGGGTGATCGCGCTGCTGCTCTTCTGCGTCACCGGCCCGGCCGAGGAGATCTTCTGGAGGGGGTATCTGCAGCGCAACCTGATGATGCGCTTCGGACGATGGCCGGGCTGGGCGCTCGCCACGGCCATCTATGCCGGGGTGCACGTCTGGTCGCTCAACTTCATGCTGATCGGCGCCGCGGCCGTGGCCGGCGCCTTCTGGGGCGCCATGTACGCACACCTGGACCGGCTATCGCCGGTGATCCTCTCCCACGCCGTCTGGAGCACGGTCATCTTCGCTGTCTTCCCGATGCGCTGAGAATTGCCAAAACCGAAAACCGTTGATCAGTTCAACAGCAATAGCGTTGCTCTGGAGTAAGTTGGAAAAAATGGACACCAAAGTTTCTGATAGACTGCAAACGGAGGTGTCAGAATGGAAAAGGTCCCATACAGCAAATACACCAAGGAGCTGCGCCTGGAAGCGGTACGACTTGTGGCCGAGGGCGGCCTGTCGGTCGGCGATGCGTCGATAGGGCTTTCTCTGCCCAAATCGACCTTGGAGAACGCGGTTGCAGCGGGATCTGGCCGCTCACGGAGTGTGCGTCGGCGTGCACCGGATCAAGCGTGTCCGTCGCCAGCTGGGGCTGCGCTGCAGGCAGCGGCGCAAGTTCATGGTTGCGACCGACTCCCGTCAC